>JAJFUB010000019.1 GCA_021372615.1 bacterium
CACCCCCACCCTTCCCCGCCTCCATCACCGCCCGCACCTCCTCGCGCACCTGCTGTGGTGTGCCTCGCGGCAGTGTCTCCTGGATGTCGATCCCGCCCTGGAAACACAAGTCCGTCCCGAACTCCCGCTTCAACACGCGAAGCTCCATCCCCCGGGCCCGCGGCTGCAAGGACTGCAGTACATCCAGCCCGCACTCGATGAACTCGGGGATCAGCTCCACCACCGACCCGCAGGTGTGGTGCATCACCTTGATGCCATACCCGTGCGCGAGTTCGATGTACCGGCGGAAGCCCTCCCTGAAGAACCGACGCCAAGTGTCCAGGCTCATCATCGGGCCGGTCTGGGTGCCAAAGTCATCGCCCATCATGAAGATGTCAATGGCGTCCCCGGCGGCGACGAAGACGCACTCATTGTACTGTAGGAAGTAGGCCACGATGTGGGCAATGATGGCCTCGGCCACGTCGGGGTTGAGCGCCAGGTCCAAGTACGTCTGCTCCATGCCGCGCAGGTACATCATCGGCTTGAGCTGCGCCGTGCGGTCCAGGCGGTCGCCGGCATTGACGACGGCATACCCCGCTTGCGCCCGGCACTGCTTCCGAAGCTGCGCGTAGTCCCACCAGTCGGCGCTGGGCCAGCGCGCATAGGCCTCAATGTCGGCTGCCGTCTGCGCCGCCTGCAGGGGCGACTGCACCACGTGTTGGTAGGTCCAGGTGTAGCTGCCGCCGGTCACGGTGCGCGGTCGGCGACGCACCCCCCACAGGTCCTCGACGCTGCCGTCGGGATGGGTGCGCAGGCTCTGGCCCACGTACGAAGGCCCCTCCACATAGCGCAGGTCTATCCCCAGCTGCCGCAGCAAGCTCTCCCGGTCCGGCAGGCCGAAGTGCTCCCGGAGCCTTTGCGTGACCTCCGGTGTGGCCCAGTAGTCACGCGGGAGGCGGTCCGGCGGCTGGTGGAACAGGGCGGTCAGGACGCGAGCGCGGGAATCCATGGCTTCCGTCGTTCACCTGCGGTGGGGGTCGCTCTACGCGCGGGAGCTAGTGCGTGCCCCCGGTGGCCTGGGTCAGGGGTAGCCGCACGGTGAACACGCTGCGCACACCGAGTTGGCTCTCGACGCGGATGTCGCCATGATAGCTGCTTATGATGCGGCGCACAATGGCCAGGCCCAGCCCCGTGCCGACCACCATGCGCGTGGCGTCCGTCTTCTCACGGTAGAACTCGTCGAAAATGCGCCGCAGACCTTCCTCGGAGATGCCCACCCCCGTGTCGGACACCTCAATGACCGCATACGGCGGCTCCGCCAGCACCCGCACCGCCACCTTGCCCTGCGGCCGGTTATACTTGATGGCGTTGCTGATCAGGTTGCTGAAGATGGCGCTCATCTCCTGGGCATCGGCCTCGATCGGCGGCATGGGCTCCTGCACCTCGACCGAGATCGTCACGCCGTGCTCGCGGGCCGCTTCCTCCATGAGCGCGCCGACCTCACGGGCGATGGCGCCCAGGTCCAGCGCCCGAATCTCCCGGACGGTCGTGCCGGCGTCCGAGCGCGAGATGACCAGCAGATCGTTCACCAGCTCCAGCAGCGCCCGCAGGCGCGCGTGCGACCGGTCGAGCAGCTCGAACTGCTTCTGGACGTCCTTGACGTAGCCCTGGAGGATGGCCTGGACCTGTGAGTCCACGGCGGCCAGCGGCGCGCGTAGCTCGTGGGCCACCATGTTGATGAACTGGGCCTTGACCAGCTCGACCTTCTTGAGCTCGCTGACATCGTGCAGCACAGTGACGACGCCCAGGCAGCGCTCCTCGGCGTCGGTCACCGGCGCCGCCGAGGCCTCCACCACCTCGTGCGCCTCCGGCCCCACTGAGATCTCGCGGCTCCGCAACTCCACCTCGGGCTGGCCGCTGGCCTCCTCGATCAGCGCCACCAGGTCGGGCGGGTAGCCGCAATCGGCCAGGGGCGTCGGGCCGCCCTCCGGCGCGCGGCAGCCGGTGAAGGCGGCCGCCGCGGCATTGTGCAGTACGACTTGCCCCTCGCGGTTGGTGACGATGACCCCGTCCCGCATGGCCTCGACGATGGAGCGCAGGCGACCCTTCTCGGTCGCCAGTTCGAGCAGCCGCCGGTCCCGCTCCTCGTACAGGCGGTTGCGCTCCCGCACGAGCCGGGCGCGTTCGAGGGCCCGGCGCGTCATCGTGATCAGTTCATCGGGAGTGAAGGGCTTGGCGACGAAGTCGTAGGCGCCGCGCTTGGTGGCCTCGACGGCCATGTCGAGGGTGGCGAAAGCCGTGATGACGACGAAGACGCTCTCGACCGGCAACTCGTGGGCGGCGGACAGGAACTCCAGACCGTCCATGCCGGGCATCTTCACATCCACGTAGACGAGGTCATAATCGGTCTGCTTGAGCAGGTCCAGGCCGGCGAAGGCATCCTCGGCGATGTCCACCGCGACCTGGTCATCCTGCAGCACGCGGCGGCAACCCTCGCGCACGCCCTTCTCATCATCAATGACGAGGATACGTGTGGAGGTGCTGGGGTCGGCGCTGGTGATCTGCAATGGGTGCTCCTGCCCGGCAGTACGCCCGACACTCTTGTCGGGCGCCGGATCGGGGTCGGGCGCGTCCGGGCGAGCCTCAGCTCGCCGCGGGCTCCCCGATCGTTTCAGGCTGATCGCCCTCGATGGGCGTGTGCACCGGCAGCGTCACCGTCACCACCGCGCCCCCTCCGGGACGGTTGGCGATGGTGATGTCACCATGGTGCAGCTTGACGATCCCCCGGGCGATGGCGAGCCCCAGGCCTGTGCCCTGCCCCGGTGGCTTGGTGGTGAAGAACGGGTCGAAGACGTGGGGGATCACGTCCTCGTCCAGGCCGGGGCCGGTGTCGGCGAAGCTCACCGCCAGCATGTCCTCGCCGCGCCGGGCCGTGGCGACCGTCAGCGTCCCCGCCCGGTCCATCGCCTCGCAAGCGTTGTCCACGACGTTCTGGAACACCTGCGTCAACTGGTCCACATCGGCGAGCATGTCGGGCAGGTCCGCGGCGAACTCGCGAACGACTTCAACCTCGCCCATCTTCGGGGCCCCCGTGGTCAGGACCGAGTCCAGGAGCTGGTTGAGGTCGAAGCTGGTGAGCTTGAGGCGGTTCTGACGGGCGAAACTGAGCAGGGCGACCATGATGCTGCGGCAGCGGGCCGCCTCGTCGGCGATGACCTGCAGGTCCTCGCGGCGCGGATCGGTCGGGTCCAGTTGCCGCAAGATGAGATGGCTATAGAGCAGCACCGTGGACAGCGGGTTGTTGACTTGGTGGGCCACCCCGGCCGCGAGCTGCCCGATGGCGGCCAGCTTCTCCGCCTGCACCAGGCGCTCCTGCGTGCTGGCCAGAGCCGCATGGGAGCGCGTCAGCTCTTCCAGCGACTTCTGCGTCTCGTCAATCAGGTACGGCAGGCACATCTGGGCCTCGGCGAGTCCCTGGCAGACGGCGATCGCTTTCTCGCGGCAGGTGGAGTACCCGCAGGCCATGCAGTTCAGCTCGTCGGCCTCGCTGAACTTGTTGATGCTGGCCAGGGCCTCCTTGATCTCCTCCTCCGACGGCATGGGCGCGACGATCGGTGGCGCGGTGTACTCACGCGTGAGGTCCACGTCGTCATACTGCGCCAGGAAGGCCTCCGCCTCCTCGGGGCTGAGCGCCTCGCCGCGCGTGACGTAGTCGCTGACTAGCTCCTTGCGGGCGAACTCCCCCGCCTGGCCGCCCATCACCGGGCCGTTGATGCACCCCTCGCACATCAGCACATCCACGATGCCGGCATGGATCTCGCCCTTCTGGAGGTCCTCGATCAGCCGCTGCACCCGCAACATGCCGTCGGTGACCAGGATGCGGTTGTCGAGGACATCCTGCTGCACGGCGGCGGTGCGGAGCAACCCACCGGACACGGGGAACACGCGGCCGAGCATGGCCCGCGGGGGGTCGAAATCGCTGTCGGGCTCGGCGGTCAGGTCTACCTCCGCCTCCTCCAGCATCGCGCGCAGCTCGTCGAACGTCAGGGCGACCTCAATCGCGCCGGCGACATCCGGGTCGCGGATCTCGCTCTTCTTGGCCGTGCAGGGGCCGATGAACACGATCCGCGCCTCCGGCCAGTGCTTCTGCTTGAGGGCACGGCCCAGCGCGACCATGGGTGACACCAGCGGCGCCAGGTCGGGCACCAGCGCCGGCGCGAACTTCTCCACATACGCGACCAGCGCCGGACAGGGGCTGGTGAGCATCGGCGTACCGTTCTGGGTCGCCATGAGCTTCCGGTAACGGCGGGCCACGAGGTCGGCCCCGAAGGCCACCTCGACGACCCGCGTGAAGCCCAGACGGCGCAGCGCGCTGACCACCTGGCCCGGGCGTGCGGGGCTGAAGGCCGCCGGGAAGGACGGCGCCAGCGCGGCCACCACCTCGCCACCCTCCGCCAGCACCGCGCGGGTGTCCTCGATGCCGCTCTCGATCTGCTTGGCCTGCTGGGCGCACACGCGGAAGCAGTTGCCGCAGGCGAGGCAGCGCTCCTCCACGACCGTGGCCTGCCCCTCCACGACCTTGATGGCCTTGGCCGGACAGTGCCGCACGCAGTGGTAGCAACGCTTGCAGCGGTCGCCGATGGTCTGGATGATGCTGGCCATGTCATTCACCCAAGACGACAGAACTATACTACGGGGCGGACGTTCCCTCAACGGCGTCGGCCTCGGCCCCTGCTGCCGCGGGCGCCACCGGGAGCGCCACGGTGAAGGTCGTCCCCTGGCCGACCTCGCTGGCCACTGCTATCTCCCCACCGTGTGCTGTGACGACGGCCTTGACGATGGCCAGCCCGAGGCCCGACCCGTGCACCTGCAGAGCGCGGGCGGCCTCGGTGCGGAAGAACTCGTCAAACACCCGCGGCAGGTCGGCCGCGGCGATGCCGATGCCGGTGTCGGCGATGCGCACCAGCACACGGCGGCGGTCGTCATCGGGGACGGCACTGAGTGTGACGCGGCCGCCGGCCGGCGTGTACTTGATCGCATTGCCCAGCAGGTTCTCCAGCGCGGTCCGCAGCCCCTCAGGCTGTCCGTGCAGAGGCGGCAGGCCCGGCTCTACCTGCACGTCCAGCGCCACACCGCGCTGTTCGGCTGAGTCGGTCAGCGCGTCCACGGCCTGGCCTACCAGATGGCTGAGCGCCACCGGCGCAAAGGGCTCCTGCAGCGGTGCCTGACGCATGCGGCTGAGGGTCAGGAGGTCGCCCACGGTGTCCAGCAGTGTCTCGGTTCGCGCCTCTGCCCGCGCGGTCAGTTCGCGCACCTTGTCGGGGACGTCGCCGGCCCGGCCATCCCGGATCGCGCGCAGCGTCATGTTGATGCTGGCGAGCGGGGCGCGTAGCTCGTGCGACACCTTCCGCATGTACTGCAGTTGCATCTCCTGGGTGCGCTGCAGGTCGTCGCGGGCCAGGTCGCACGACGCGGCGTGATGCTCCACCTCGTCCAGCGCCTCGGCCAGTTCCCGTTCGCGCTGCCGCAGCTTCTGGCTGACGGTGACGGTAAGGAACACCGCGATGAAGAGCGCGGAGGTCATGACCCCGACGTGGGCTGCCGTATCGAGACCCCCCAGCAGCCCTCTCCCGGCGAAGATCGGCACATGCGGCAGCAGTCGGTAGTGCTCGCCGAACACCACTGCCGCGTACAGCGTGGAGGCCAGGGCGGCCTGCGCGTAGGCATGGTCCGGGGGGAGCAGAATGCTGGCGATGATCATGTGGAAGACGAGGTAGAGGGCGAAGGGGTTGTCCAGGCCGCCGGCGAGGTGGATGAGCACCGCCACGGCGATGAGGTCCAGGGAGATCTGCGCGTTGGCCAGGCACCGGGCGGCCCGGCCGTTGCCCACCCCCGACCGACGCAGATGGCGCGCGACAGCCGCCAGCACGGCGTTGTACGCCGCCACAGCCACGCCGAGCAGCACCAGCTTGACCAGCGGCACGGGGTAGCCCAGAGGGCCGGAAGCCACAGCGGCGGCCAGCACGATGCCGACCGCCGCCAGCCATCGAAGTCGTATCAACCAGCGGTTGTTGCTCGCCAACTCCTGCTCGGGAGACATCGAGGTGTTGACGGGATCTCACTCCTGGTCGAGACTACTTGCGCCACATCTGCAACACCTGCTCGATCCGCTTGAGCAGCATCTCCGGCTCGGCCGGCTTGTCAATGAAGCCCTGGACCGGCAGGAATTCCCCCGACCGGTAGGTGCCGTCGCTCTGCTCCGGGTAGAAGCGCAGCTTGGTGGTCCCGTGGATCGCTGACAGCACGATGATCGGCGTGTCCGCCAGTTCGGCAGGGAACTCGTTGCGCAGCTTCCAGACGAACTGGAAGCCCTCGGTGCCGTCGGGCATCATCACATCCAGCAGGATCAGGTCGGGACAGAAGCCCGGCACCTTGTCCAGGGCCTCGGGCGCGCTGTTGGCCGCGGCGACGTCGTAACCGGCCGTCTCCAGCACCAGGCGCAGGATCTCGACCACATCGGGGTCATCGTCAACCACCATGATCTTGGCTTGTGCCACGGCAGGACCCTCCTTGACCATCATGTTCCCAGACCACGGCCCCGTCTCACGGCGCCAGCGCAACGGCCTCTTCGCATGTCAGCCCATCTTCGCGCAGCAGCCGTCGCACTTCCGCCAGCGCCACCGGCACCGCGCGCGCGGCGGCCTCGCTCAGGGCCAAGCCCGGCGCAACGCGCTCCGGCTCGATGCCGACGACGTGCAGGCGCGGCGTCACCCCCATGAGTTCGGCCAGCCCCAACACCTGCTCCAGCCCGATATGGTGCAACGAGGCCACCGTGCCAGGCGGCAGCAGCTTCACTTGCTCGGGTGTGAAGACCACGACCTCGCCCGGCGCCCGGCCCATGGCCACGGCATCCACGAAGATGACGTGATCGGCCTCCTCCATGTCGAAGAGCAGGTCGAGCCCGCCCACATGGCCCTCGATGACCTCCACGCCCGCTGGCGGGCCGGCGGTGGCCAGCTCGCGCGCCACCACCACCCCCACACCGTCGTCGGCATACAGTTCGTTGCCCACGCCGACGATCACCACGCGCCACGCCACACCTTCGGGCCTCACACGAACTCGACCTTCAGCAAGTGCGTGGCGCAGGAGATGCACGGATCGTAGGCCCGCACCAGCATCTCCAGTTGCAGGGCGATCTCGTCTTGCGGCCGGTCCAGAATCTGCGGCACGAGCGCCCGCATGTCGTGCTCGATGTTGCTCAGGTTCTGGCCCGTCGGGATGATGAGGTTGCAGTCCACGATCGTGCCCTCATCGTCCACCGCGTACTCATGGTAGAGTGTACCCCGCGGCACCTCCGACGCCCCCACGCCGCGGCCGGCCTTGACCTCCACCGTCATGTCCTCCTCGTGCAGCCCCATGTCCACTAGCCGGTCAATGAACTCAATGCCGTCGAGGGTGCACTCGACACACTCGACGACCTGCGCGATGGTGTTCATGAAGGGATTGTAGGAGACCGGTTGCAGACCCAGCGCCGCGGCGACCTCCTTGGACTCGGGCCGCAGCTGGTCGTAGTTGATGTTGAACCGCGCCAGCGCGCCGACCATGTATGGCCCGACCGCCGAGGCCACGTGCTTGGCATGGGAATGCGGCGCCACGAATTCGCGCACCTGCTGCTTGTAGTCAGGGATCGCGGTGTCCCCGGTCTTGGTGGAGCGGATCACCTCCCCCCGGTACAGTGCGTACTCCTCGGGATGGTGCAGCGCCGTGAACTCCATGTCGCGCTCGAACTGCGGCAGCGCGAGGGTCTGGAGCAGCGCGACCGTGGCGTGCAGGTCGGGCACCGAGTCCACCAGTCGCTGGCGCAGCGCCAGGAGGTCCTCCGCCTGCGGCACCTTGGGGAAGGCCTTGACCTTCATCGCGCAGGCATGGATGTGCCGGCCGGCGACGGTGCAGCAGATGTCGTTGCCCAGGCGCTTGAGGCGCAGCGCCATCTTCACGACCTCGGGGTGCGACGCCACCAGGGGCAGCACGCTGGGCACCCCCAGCAGGTCCGGCGCCACCAGGTAGAAGGCGTGCAGATAGTGGCTCTGCAGCGTCTCGCCGGCGAACGTCAGCTTGCGCAGCAGCAGCGTCTGGTCGGAGATCTCCACGCCGAGGGCGTTCTCCATGGCCTGCAGCGAGGCGCTGGTGTGGCCGACCGAGCAGATGCCGCAGATGCGGCACGTGATGTGCGCGGCCTCGTACCACTTGCGGCCCAGCAGGAAGGCCTCGAAGAAGCGCGGCGACTCGGTGATGGCGAGCTTCAGCTCCTTGATCTCCCCGGACTGCACGTCCAGGACGACATCCCCGTGGCCCTCCACGCGCGTGACGTCATGGATGTTGATCTTCACCTCGTTCATGCCCGTACCTCGCTTGCTCGTTCGTGAGCCGACGCGCCCATGCGCCACGCGTTACGCCGGTTGGTCTTCCTGGTAGCTGTTGAACATGTTGAAGTGCATCAGCACCTCGTCCACCTTCAGTCCGTGCTCGGCCAGCGTTTCCTTGTGGGCCTGTTCGTTGGGGTGGCTCACCAGGCCCCGGCAGGCCTCGCAGCCGTCCCCGTGGGTCGGGCAGATCGCGCCGCACCCGGCGCGGACCACCGGGCCCATGCAGAAGCGACCCTGGAAGAACACGCAGACGTTCTCCTTCTTCTTGCACTCCACGCACAGCGGGTAGTCGGGCAGACGCGGGGCCTTGCCCAGAGCCACGTCCCGCACCACGCTCAGGAACTCCGTGCGGTCAATGGGGCAGCCGGGCAGGAACAGGTCCACCGGCACGACGGCGCTGAGCGGCCGGGCGGGAATGGTATCGAACTGTGCCCCCGCCTCGCCATAGACCATCTGCTTGACCTGGTTCATGCCATAGCGGTTCTTGAGGGCGTTCAGGCCGCCGGTGTGGGCGCAGGCGCCGAGGGCTACCAGAACCTTCGCGCGCTCGCGGATCGCCTTGAGCTTCTGCTCGTCGGCGTGGGTGGAGATGCTGCCCTCCACCAGCGCGATTTCCAACTCCGGCGGATTGGCCTTCTCGCTGAGGCCCTCACGCCACTCGACCAGGTCAATGAGGCTGAGCACATCGAGCAGTTCGTTCTCACACTCGATCACTGCGAGGCCGCAGCCCTCGCAGCAGGTGAAGGCAAACATGCCGACCCGTGGCTTCATTCAGATCGCCTCCCACATGTGCTTCAGCTCCGAGTAGGTGAAGACGGGGCCATCGAGGCAGACGTACTTGTTGTTGATCTGGCAGTGCCCGCACTTGCCCACGCCGCACTTCATGTTGCGCTCCAGCGACAGGATGATGTTCTCATCCGCGAGGGCCTTGTTCTGGCACTCGAGGATCACGAAGCGGTACATGATGGGCGGGCCGACGACCACGGCGCGAGTCCGCGCCGGGTCCGGGTCCAGGTCCGGGAACAAGGTGGTGATGACCCCGACATGCCCGGACCAGTCGGGGTGCGGCCGGTCTATGGTCAGGTGCAGGTCCACCGCGTCGCTCGCCTGCCACTGTTCGACCTCGTCCCGGAACAGCATCTCCTCCGGTCGCTTCATCCCGTACAGCAGCGTGAAGGTACCGTAGTCGAAGCGGTTGCACATGATGTGGTGGATCAGCGGCCGCACCGGGATCAGACCAATGCCGCCGGCCACGATCAGGACGTCCTGCCCGTGGAGGGCCTCGTCTGGGAACCCGTTCCCGTAGGGCCCACGGATGCCCACCAGCGCCCCCTCCTGCAGGTTGTGCAGCGCCGTCGTCACATTGCCGACGCGGCGCACGCACAGCTCGAAGATGGGGTCCTCACAGGGGGCCGACGCGATCGAGATCGGCGCCTCGCCGATCCCGGGGAGCGAGACCTCTACGAACTGCCCCGCGCGGTGCCCCAGCGGCTGGCCGTCCTCGAAGCGGAACTGGAGGAGCGTCTCCAGCGGCGTCTGCGGGGTGATGTGCTCCAAAACGGCCAGCTTGGGCACGTACAGTTGGCGATTGGCTTCACACTGGCAGGTGGCGGCCATCAGCTGCGCCTCCCTTCGGCCTCGGCGATCAGGTCGTTGAGGACCTCCACCGGGTCTATGTGTACGAGACACTGGCGCACGCAGCGGCCGCAGCCGCAGCAGTAGGGCCGCCCGTACTTGGTGAACAGATAGGAGTACTTGCGGTAGAAGCGATGGCGCAGCCGGTCCTCCCGCTCCTCGCGGAAGTTCTCACCCGTGGCCACCTTGCTGAACTCCTCGAGCATGCACCCGTCCCACTCCCGCTCCTTGGTGCCGCGGTCCAGCGTCAGCGCCATGCGGTCTATGACATTGAAGCAAAAGCAGGTCGGGCAGACGAGGTTGCAGGTGCCGCAACTGTAGCACTTGGTGGCGTGCTCGCCCCACTGCTCGCTGTCCGCCAGCCCCGACAGGAGCAACGGCAGGCTGTGGCACTCCGCGCTGACCCGTGTGGTCTGCTGGATGCGCCGCGCCAGACGCTCCTTGGCCTGGGCCAACGCGGCGGCGCTCGCCTCCTGCGTCGGCAGGCCATCGAGCATCGCGGCTCCCGCCTCGGTGCCGATCTCCACCAGGTAGCCGCCCTCGACCACCGTCAGGAACAGGTCAAAGCCCTCGGCGGGGGTGGCCGTGCCCATGCTGCCACAGAAGCAGTGCTCGTCGGGCACGCAGTCCACGCCCACGATCCGCATCCCGCTGCGATGGGCCGTGTAGTTGGGGTCCACGTTCACATCACAGAAGGCCTGGTCCAGCGCCCAGAGGCCGTGGATGTCGCAGGGGTGGGCGCCGAAGATGACGAGCGGCTCGCTCTCCACCACCGCCTCCATGAGGGGGCGCTCCGCCAGCTCGTAGCGCACGAGTTGCTCCACCGGCGGGAAGGCGTACTTCTTGGCCGGCAGGACGGTGCTGATGTACTCCAGCTCGACCTCGCAGGGGTCCCTGACCTCCGCATAGGCCCACTGGTCTGCGCCAGTGCGGCGGTGAGGCGCCACCACCCGGGCCTCCGCCATGAGCCTGGCCAGGAGCTGCGGGACCACCTCGCAGCCGATCACCTGTAGCGGCATGCAGATACCTCCTTAGGCGGCCTGTCCCACGCCACCAACCCGCGTCCCGTCGCCGCCGGACCAAAACAACAAGCCCACCTCCGCCAGCGAGCCATCGCTGACGACGGTGGGCTCTATGTCTCTTTGGATGTGATCCCGGGCTCTACGGCCATCTTGGACCTGACCGATCCGCGACACGGCCCTCGCTATCCACGATGCTCCGGAAATCAGCCCTTCCGGACCGGCCGCGACCCGCCCCCGCCACCCCTGTGGGATCGCGTACCACTACGACCTGGCACTCCGCCAGTCGGCGTGTGGCCTCATGGGCCTGGGGCGTATTCGCACGCCCTGATGACAACGGTCTCGCCGCCACACAGGCGCACATCCCGGGCGCCGCAGGCGGGGCACGTCATGTCCTCATCCAGTGGCGACGTCTCGTGGCAGGTGTTGCAGCATCCCAGCAGTGGGACTGTCTCCACCCGCAACGCCACCGGCGGTAGCCCCTCGTGCTCACACACATGGTCCAGGCTCGCCTGCAGGGCCTCCTCGCTCACCCCTCCGAGTTCGGAGACCAGCACAGTAAGGGCCTGCGGAATAGCCTGCGGTGGGCGATGTGGATGGTTCAGCACGGTATGGAGGATGTGATCAGCGAGTCCGTGCTCGTGCATGCCACCGGTGCCCCGACGAAGTGGCTGAGGTCGTGATATTGTCCACAATATGAAGATTGTGATAGAATTCACAAACCCATATACCAGTTTACCCCTTTCCCGCGCCCCTGTCAACCGCCTTTCTCCGACAGCCGTTAGGAGCGCGACCCCTCGGCGGGCCGCTTGATTTGCCCCACCGCGCAGGTACCTCCCATCTGCACGACGAACTGGCAACTACGGTCGAGACCCACGGCCCTCAGGCAGCAACGACTTCCCCAGCCCGAGTGGCCCGCCCAAATGGAGCCTGGCATGAGTCCCTCGCCCTCCCCGCACAGCGACTGGTCGCCCGCGCAGGTGGCGGCCGCGGCCCAGGCCATCGTTCAGCCCGCAGCGATCACCGCACTGCTGGAGCACAGCACCGGGGCCAGCGCGGCCGATGTGCGGGATATCCTCTTCGAGGCCGGCCACTGTCGCGGGCTGACGCTCCCGCAGGCGGCGACGTTGCTGCAGGTCACCGACCCGCCGCTGCGCGAGCGCATCACGACCACGGCGCGCGTGGTGCATGAGCGCATGTTCGCGCGCCGCGTCCGGCTGTCCGATCCCGTCTGCCCCACCAACCGCTGTGTCAATGACTGCCTGTACTGTCCCCTGCGGCGCTCCAACACGCACCTGCGGCGCCATACCACCGGGCCGCGCGACCTGCAGCGGGAGGTCATCCCACTGCTCGAGGAGGGCCACCGGCACCTGACGCTGGTGTTCGGCGATAGCCGCACCGGCATCCAGTACGTCCGCGATGTCGTAGACGCGGTGTACGCACTGCGCTCGCGCACCGGCCGCGTCCAGCGGGTGGATGTGAACCTGAACTCGTCGGGACCCGAGGAGTTGGCGGCGCTGGCGGGCGTCGAGCGCCTGGGCACCTACCACCTCTACCAGGAGACGTACCATCCCGAGACGTACGCCCGCCTGCACCCCGAGGGCCCCAAGGCTGACTTCGCCTGGCGGCTCACCAGCCACGACCGCGCCGCGGAGGCGGGTCTGCGCGATCTGGGCCTGGGGGTCTTGCTGGGCGTGTACGACCCCTGCTTCGATGTGCTGGCGCTGCTCACCCACGCCCACGTGCTGGTGACGACCGGCCGCGCCCGCTCGGTGACGGTGTCATACCCGCGGCTGCTGGCGACACCCGTAGCCCCGGCCTCGGCCGAGACGACCTGGGCCGTAGACGACGATAGCTTCGCCTTCCTGGTGGCGGTGACGCGGCTGGCCCTGCCGCGCACCGAGATCATCCTCAACACCCCTGCGCCCTCGGAGGTGCGACGCACGCTCTACGCCCAGGGCGTGTCACAAGTCAGCGTGGGCTCCTCCAGCTACCCCGGCGTGTACAGCGCCGACGGAGCCCCCGAGGCAGGCGGTCGCCTGACCATCGGCCGCCCGCGCAACCTGGAGACCCTCGTCTACCGCATGTGCGAGGTGGGCTTCGTTCCGGACTTCTGCGCCGTGTCCGGCGCAGGGCCCGAGCCACCGGCCGACGCCGGCCCTGACGCGGCGCGCCTGGCCCTCGACCACAAGGCGGCCAACTCGCTGCTGGCCCTCAAGGAGTACTTGCTGGACTATGCCTCCGAGGACACGCAGACCATCGCCGCCGGCATCATCCAGGAGGAGCTGGCCCGCCTGTCCAAGAAGGTCCGCAACCAGACGCTGGAGCTGATGGAAGAGGCCGAAGCCGGCTTCCGCGGCCAGCGCCTGTAGCCGCTCGGCGATCCACATTCCGTCGGGCCGCGCGAGGGAACACCGGGGCTGCCACCGTTGTCTGAGAAGACAGCGGGACCGGTCGCCCTGCGGCCTCGCGAACCGCCACACCTGGAGGGGGCCTCCCCGATGAGAACCATCCCTTGTGCCGGACTCACTCTCGCCGTGGTCGTCGCGCTGATGGGGGCGGGCCCCGCGTTGGCGGTGCCGCTCACGTTCTCAGGCACCGTCGTGGATGCCGCCGGCCACCCGATCGCTGACGCGCAGGTGGCGGCGGTGGTCGTCGCCCTGCCCAACAGCACTGCACTCACGGTCTTCAAGACCGACGCAGCCGGGGCGTTCACCTTCCAGTCAGAGCCCCTGCCGTATGACCAGCGCAACGCCAGGCGGCCCGTGCTGGCCTACAAGGCCGGCCTGGCGATGGCGTTGGGCAGCGCGGAGGCGGGGAAACCGCTCGTGCTGACGCTGGGCGACAAGCCCGAGCAGCGCTCCGGTCTGGTGCTGGGCCCGGACGGCAAGCCGCTCGCGGGCGTGCCTGTGAGGGCTACCTCAGTCTCCCAGACCGACAGCGGAGGGGCCAACGCCCTTTCCAGCTCATCGCTGCCCTCGTCCGAGGGCCAGACGGTGACGGACGCGCAGGGACGCTTCGACCTCCCGGGCTTCGCGCCGGGCATAAGTGTGTTCGTCAGCATGGAAGCGGAGGGCTGCGCCGGTGCGGGCGTACGGATCACCGATACCACCCCGATGACGATAGCCCTCAAGCCCGAGGCCACCGTCAGCGGCAAGGTGCTGGTGAACGGGCAGCCTCAGGCCGGCGTGCGCGTGTGGTCGTACCCGACACAGCCGATGGCGGGCGCGCGTTCGGCCTCAGCCCAGACCGCCGCCGACGGCACGTACACGCTGCATCACCTGGGGGCCGGCGTGCTGTCCGTGTCTGTCAGTGGCGCCCCCGGCATGGCGCGTCCGCTGGAGCAGATCGTCACGATCAAGGCCGGGCAGGCTGAGAAGGGCGTAGACTTCACGCTGACGCCCGGCGCCCTCATCCGGGGCAAAGTCACCGATGAGAAGACCGGGCAGCCTGTGGCGAAGGCCAGTGTCACCACCATGACCGCCGAAGGCCGGTCGCCGGCCAGCGCCTCCACCGACGCCGATGGCAAGTATGAGCTGCGCGTGCCGCCGGGAACCTATCGGCTCGTCTGCCAGGGCGTCGGCGGGGCCTGGACAGGGCCCGTGTTCGTGACTGTCGGCGGACGTCCCCAGCCCGTTGGCTCCGTCGAGGTCACGGTCAAGGAAGGGGATGCTCTCGAGGGCCAGAACCTCACCACACGCCTGCCGCGGACGATCAAGGGTCAGGTGCTCTTGCCCGACGGCCAGCCCGCCACGGGCGCCTTGCTGACCATGCTGGGCGGGTTCGAGGGGCGGGCGATGCCCGACCTGCAGCCGGAGGCGCGGTTTGAGCTGAAGCTGCCCGACCCACCCACGACGCCCGGTCCCCTCTCGTACCAGTCCCAGCCCACTCTCCTCGTCACGGAGCCGACGCGCAACCTGGCGGCTGCCATTCAGAGCCCGTTCGCCGACAGCCTGACGGTCGCACTGCAACCCGCCGCGACGGTCAGTGTGCTGATCGCCGACGAACAGAACCACCCGCTCCCGGGCTTCCGGGTGTCCGTCAGCTACCCGATGGGGGAACATAGCTGGATGAGCCAGGGGTCGGTGGTGTCGGACGCGCTGGGCCTGGTGCGGCTGGCGCTGCTGCCGCCGGGCTTCAAGCTGCGGGTCACCCCGGACACCACGCTGCAGCAGTTGATGGTCAACGACACGGCGCTGCGCGAAGCCGAGTTCGTGCTGAAGCCGGGCGAGGAGCGGCAACTGCCGACGATCATCGTCAACCCCGCCGGGCGCAGCCTGAACGTGTTCGTGGGCGAGGCGGACGGCAAGCCGGTCGCCGGCGCCCAGGTGTATGCTCCCGGGGCGCAGACCCCGGCGCTCACCGACGCCGCCGGGAAGGTGACCCTGACGAAGCTGCCGCTGAAGGGGAAGGTGCTGCTCATCGCGTTCCATCCCACGGAGGAACGGCTCGCGGTCGAGAGCGTAGACCCCGACGCGGGGGTGTGGCCGGGCCTGATCGTCAAGCCCCGGGGCACGACGACCGGGATGCTCATCGCCAAGCCGGGCGGCAAGCCGCTGGAGGGCTGGCAGGTCTGGTGTTGGGCGCGGGGCGACATATGGCGCCTCCCGTATGAGGTGCAGCAGCGCCTCGGGACCTCGGGCGGCGAGCGGCCGCGCAGCACCACCGATGCCCAGGGGCGCTGGCGCCTGGAAGGCCTCATCCCGGGGCTCGAGTACCAGTTGGTCGGCTCCACCGACGCGGCCGGCGGGGCCCGCTGGGGGGGCCGGGGCATCAGCACCTTCACGGCCGCCGGCGGGCCCGACCAGCAGGACCTCGGGATCGTGGAGTGCGACGTGCCCGAGGGGCAGTAGACGGCGCGGTCAGCCTCCGACCCGCAGGGCATGGCCCGGCCCCGTCGCGACGTGGCGGCCCAGCGACTGCAGCCGCGCCTCCAGGCAGCCACGACAGTGCTCCGGCTGCTCGTCGAGGCAGATCTTGCCCGGGTAGATCTCGTACGCCGCCCGATACACCTGCGGCGTCGCGTTCGGCATCATGACGTTGGCCCCCGCCTGCAGCCCCTTCTCCCGGCCCAGCGGATCAATGCTCCCCAGCGCCGTCGTCGCCACGAGATGGCACTGCGGCAGTAGCAGCCGTGCCAGCGCCATCATGCGCAGCACCAGCCCGACCTCACACCGGGGCGCCTCCGCCAGCGGTGTCTGGGGGTGCGGGATGAACGGGCCGAGGCCGACCATGTCGGGCGCCAGGTCGCGCAGGAAGAGCAGGTCGCGCGCCAGCAGGGCCGGGGTCTGGCCGGGGAGGCCCACGAGCAGCCCCGAGCCGACCTGATAGCCCAGCTCCCGGAGGTCGCACAGGCAGCGCACCCGGAGGGCGAAGCTCATGCCGGGGTGCAGGTTCGCGTACAGGTCCCGGTCGCTGGTCTCGATGCGCAGCAGGTAGCGGTCCGCGCCCGCTTCACGCCAGGCGGCATAGTCCTCACGGGGGCGCTCGCCGAGACACAGGGTGACGGCCATGCCCGTCTCGCCCTTGATCCGCCGCACGAGGTCGGCGACGACCGTGCGGCCGAACCACGCATCCTCGCCCGACTGCAGCACGACCGTCTGGTAGCCCAGGCTCGCGGCGTGGCGCGCGGCGGCGGCAACGGCCTCGGGCGTCATGCGGTAGCGAGGCAGTCCGTGGTTGGGCGCCCGCAGGCCGCAGTACCGGCACGTGCGGGTGCAGTGGCTGGAGAACTCGATCAGGGCGCGCAGGTGCACCCCCTCGCCCATGTGCTCCTGGCGCACCCGGTCGGCAGCCGCGTACAACGCCGCCTCGAGGGCCTCGTCGCTTGTCGTCAGCAGTGCCTCGAGCACCTCCGTCTCGATCTCCCCCGCCAGCAAACGCTCTACCAGGGTCATCGTTGGCCTCCGATCCGCTCTACCAGGAAGAGACCGGCGTCCGCCCGCAGGTTCGGCAGGAACCGCACCACCCGGCACCGGCCGCGCGCATCCGTGCGCAGCGGGACCTCGCGCAGGATGCGCAGGTCCGCGAGCCGGCAGAAGTCCCGGAAGTCCTTCAGGGTCGTGAGGTGGATATTGGGTGTGTCATACCACTCGTACGGCAGACGGGCGGTCTTGGGCATGCGCCCGCCGAAGAAGAGCTGCGCCCGGGCGGACCAGTGGGCGAAGTTCGGCAGCCCGATGATGCAGCGCCGGCCCACCCGCGCCACCTCCCGCAGCAGGTGGAGCGGTCGCTGTAGGACCTGGATGGTGTTCGTCAGGATGACGACATCCACAGACTGGTCGGCGTAGTCGGCCAGCCCCTCGTCCAGGTCGCCGTGGACGATGTTGGTCAGGCCCCGGGCCACGCAGGCCTGGATGCACTGCTCGGACAGCTCGATCCCCAGGCCGCGGACGTGCCGCTCGCGGCTCAGCGCTGCCAGCAAGTCGCCGTTGCCGCAGCCCAGGTCCAGGACGGTGCTGCCCGGCTCGACCAGCTCAATGACATGCCGGAAGTCCTGCGGCGGACATCCCACCCAGGAGGCCGGCTGTGTCAGCGTTGAGGCAGTCATCGGTTCATCTCCTCTCTTCCTGCCCCGCCAGGAACCCTCGCACCAGGCTGGTCAGGCTCTCGGCCTCCAGCAAGAAGGCGTCATGCCCGTAGTCGGTGCTGATCTCGGCATAGACGACGTCCAGACCGTTCTGGCGGAGGGCCGTCACGATCTCGCGCGATTGGTAGGACGGGAACAGCCAGTCGGATGAGAACGAGGCCACCAGGAATCTCGACCGCGCGCGGGCGACGGCCTCGCGCAGGGAGCCGTAGGCCCGTGTGAGGTCGAAGTAGTCCATGGCCTTGCTGATGTACAGGTACGAATTGGCGTCGAAGCGCTTGACGAAGCTGTCGCCCTTGTAGTGCAGGTAGCTCTCGACCTGGAAGTCGGTGACGAAGTCGTAGCCGTACTCGGCCTTGTCCTGCAGCCGGCGCCCGAACTTCTGGCGCATGGACTGGTCGGACAGGTAGGTGATGTGGCCGACCATCCGCGCGATGGACAGGCCGCGGACCGGTATGCTCTTGCCGTAGTACTCCCCGCCCATCCAGTCCGGGTCGGCCATGATCGCCTGCCGGCCCACCTCGTCGAAGGCGATGGCCTGCGGTGACAGGCAGTGGGTCGTGGCCAGCGGCAGGACCAGCCGCACGCGCTCGGGATAGCTCACCGCCCACTGCAACACCTGCATTCCGCCCATCGAGCCGCCGACGACGGCATGCAGCACGTCAATGCCCAGGTGGTCCACCAGGACGCGCTGCGCGTTCACCATGTCCTCGACCGTCAGAACCGGGAAAGACAGGGCATAGGGGCGCCCTGTCCGGGGGTTGATGCTGGAGGGTCCGGTGGATCCTTTACAGCCGCCGATGATGTTGGAGCAGAGCACGAAGTACTTGTTGGTGTCGAGCGCGCGGCCCGGCCCGATCATCACATCCCACCAGCCGGGCGCCGTGTCCTGGGCACTGTGGTACCCCGCCACATGCGCATCGCCCGACAGGGCGTGGCACACGAGGATGGCATTGTCCTTCGCCGCATTCAGCTCGCCGTAGGTCTCGTACGCGAGCGTAACCGGCCCGAGTTGCTGCCCGCTGGTCAACACGAGTTCATCCGGCGCGGCGCCGAAGGTATGGGTCTGCGTCTCAACGATGCCGACTGATCCCTGTTGCATCATGCACCTCCTTTCCGACATGCCCATCAGGCCCGGATGTCGGGAGGTGACATCCGGGCCTGGGATAGGGTCGCGGAGACAGCCCGCGAGGTCCGGCAACCGCTACGCCTGCGAGGCCGCCAGGGCCTGCTCGATGTCGGCGATGATGTCGCCGACGGATTCGATCCCCACCACCAGCCGGATGAAGTCATCGCTCACGCCGGTGGCGAAGCGCTCGTCATCCGACAACTGGGCATGCGTCGTGCTCCACGGGTGCACCACCAGCGACTTGGCGTCCCCGATGTTCACCAGGTGCGACAGCAGCTTGACGTTGTTGATGAACTTGATGGCGGCCTGAGCCCCGCCCTTGATGCCGAAGCCCAGGATGGCCCCGTAGCCGTGACGCAGGTACTTCTGGGCCAGGTGGTGCGTCGGGTGGCTGGCCAGGCCCGGGTAGTTCACCCACGACACCGCCGGGTGGCTCTGCAGGTGGTTCGCCACCGCCAGGGCGTTGTCGCTGTGCCGCTGCACCCGCAGACCCAGGGTCTCCACGCCCTGCAGGATCAGGAAGGCGTTGAAGGGGCTGAGGGCCGGGCCCACATCGCGCAGCAGTTGCGTGCGGGCCTTGACGACATACGCGACCGCCCCGAAGGTGTCCCAGAACCGCAGGCCGTGGTAGCTCGGGTCGGGTTCGGTGAAGGCCGGGAACTTGCCGTTGGCCCAGTTGAACTTGCCGCTGTCCACGATGATCCCGCCGACCGAGGTGCCATGCCCGCCCAGGAACTTGGTGAGCGAGTGCAGGACGATGTCCGCGCCCCACTGGATCGGGTTGAGCAGGTACGGCGTCGTCACCGTGTTGTCAATGATGAGCGGCAGCCCCGCCTCGTGCGCCACGTCGGCCACCGCCTGGATGTCGAGCACGTCGTTCTTGGGGTTGCCCAGGCTCTCGGCATACACGAGCTTGGTGTTGTCCCGGATGGCCCGGCCGAAGGCGCCCGGGTCGGACGGGTCGGGGTCCACGAAAGTCGTCTCAATCCCGAGCTTCTTGAGGGTGTAGTGGAGCAGGTTGTAGGTGCCCCCGTAGAGACTCGACGAGGCCACGATGTGGTCGCCGGCGCCGGCGAGGTTGAGGATCGCCAGTGTCTCGGCCGCCTGCCCGGAGGCGGTCACCAACGCCGCCGCCCCACCCTCCAGCGCGGCGATGCGCTGCTCGAGTACGTCCCACGTCGGGTTGGTGATCCGGGCGTAGATCTGGCCGGCCTCCTTGAGCGCGAAGCGGTTGGCGGCCTGGTCGGTGTCCTTGAACACGTATGAAGTTGTCTGGTAGATCGGTACGGCGCGCGATCCGGTATCCGAATCGGGTTGCTGCCCGGCGTGCAGCGCGAGGGTATCGAAGCCGGTGTAGTCGCCGATGGTAGACATGGTCTTCCCCTTCTCAACCGGCGTCCTCCGGACGCCGCGGTTCACACTAGAACACGTGTGTCACAGCTACGGCAAACTGGTCGTCGAGGTCGTCGTTGATGCGGGCCAGGCCGGCATCAACGAAGGTGTTGGCGTCCGCGACATAGCGCGCCGCCAGGTCGAGCCAGGCATCCGCCTCGGGCTGGTCGTAGTACTCCACGCCGACGATCAGCTTGGGGGTGGCTTGCACGCCCAGGAAGCCGCCGAGCTGGAAGCTGCGGTCATCGTCCTTGCCGAACAGCCCCGAACCAAGACCGTCGGTGTTGCGGAGCGTTACGCTGGCGATGACTGGCGTCTTGGACGGGAAGATCTTCGTGGCGGCGAGGTAGATGTCACTCGTGGTCGGCCCGTCGTCCTCGTTGAGGCGCAGGACGCCGCCCAGCGCGACATTCGGCGCTCCGCCCTTGCCCGGCCAGACGTACTTGGCGTGCAGGAGGTCTATGGAGGTCAGCCCGCCCACCGCCAGGTCAGCGCGCGTGACGCCCACTTCGAGGTTGTCATAGGCGCCATAGACGAGGCCGTAGGTCGTCAGGCCGCCCGCGGGCTGCAGGTTCAGGTAGTGGAAGGTCGCGGCGGCCTTGTCCCGGCCCAGGTTGAGGGCCAACGGGTTGAGGAAGACCCCGGTGGGGCCCTCCCAGGTGCCCTGTGCGCACGCGGCGGTGGCGGCGACGACGATCAGCAAGACGGCAAGCAAGGTCGTGACGGTTCTCACGGAAGTAGCCTTTCTCACAGCGCCTCTGCCGGCGCTGCTGTCGGTGTATTTGGCTGCGGCGGGCGCAGCCGCGATGCGTCATGGACGGCGGGTGGTGAACCAGGGGTGACGAAGGGGGAGAGAGGGGAAGACCGCTTCAGCCCTATGCTACCGCTTCGTACACCCCGGGCGCATGCTACATAGGCATCGCATCATGGCTACCTCCTTGTGGCGCGCCGGGCGCGGGGCTACTCCAGCTCCACGCGCTCCAGCACGGCAGGATCGTACTCGAACAGGTCGGTGGACAGGTACCGCTCGCCGGTGTCCGGCAGCAGCACGACGATCAGCTTGCCCTCACTCTCGGGTCGGGCCGCGATCTGCAGGGCGGCGTACGTGGCTGCGCCCGATGAGACGCCGGCCACGACACCCTCGGTGCGCGCCAACCGCCGGGCCGTCGCCACGGCATCATCCCCCGTGACCTGGAGGATCTCGTCAATGAACTCGCGCCGCAGCACCTCCGGCACGAACCCGGCCCCGATGCCCTGAATGCGGTGGGGGCCCGCCTGCCCGCCCGACAGCACCGGCGACTCCGCGGGCTCGACGGCGACCAGCTTCAGCTCGGGCTTCAGCGGCTTGATGGCCTCGGCGACGCCGGTGAGCGTGCCGCCGGTGCCGATGCCCGAGACGAACACGTCTACGCCGCCGCGGGTGTCCCGCCAGATCTCCGGCCCGGTGCTGCGCCGGTGGGCATAGGGGTTGGCCAGGTTCTCGAACTGCTGCAAGAGCAGGTACCTGCTGTCCTCAGCGGCAAGCTGCGTGGCGTAGGCGACAGCGCCTTTCATGCCCTTGGCGGCCGGCGTCAGGATGAGCTTGGCTCCGAGGGCGATCAGCAGGCGGCGGCGCTCCTCAGTCATGCTCTCGGGCATCACCAGCGTGAGCTGGTAGCCCCGGACGGCCGCGACCAGGGCCAGGCCAATGCCGGTGTTGCCCGAGGTGGGCTCCAGGAGAATGGTGTCCGGCCCGATCCGGCCGATGGCCTCCGCGGCCTCGATCATGCTCAGGGCGATGCGGTCCTTCACGCTGGATAGGGGGTTGAACGACTCCAGCTTGGCCGTGACGCGCCCCGGCAGGCCTGCCGCCAGGCGGTCCAAGTAGACCAGGGGGGTCTCACCGATCAGTTCTGTTGCGTCGGCAGCGATGGGCATGGTGGTCTCACTTTCGCTCGATCAGAGCGTCTTCCGCAGCCTGGGACACTGGGTCGTGCCGTGCTCTGATCGCAAAGTCAAGTATGTGGGTCGGGATTATATAGATTTGCAGCCGCCTGTCAAGACCCTTTTTCGCGGCGTCGTGCGGAATCTCTACCCGCCGTGGCTCCCATCCCCAGAACCGACGCAGGGCAGGCGCTGTCGCCTGCCCTGCCGTACCCCCCAAGATGCCCCGTCAGGAGCCTATCCGCCCACGTACACCTTCACGTTATCGAACTCGCCCTTGGCCCAGGTCCACAGCCCCGGGAAGCGCGGCCGCGCCGGGAGAGCGCGGCCCTTGTAGTCCAACGCCATCTGGTTGTCCACGATGAGCTGCACCCGTTGGTCGGGGAGTACCTGCGCGATGACATGCTGCCACTGGTTCGGCCGGGCCAGAGGCCTCTCGGAAGTGGCCACTTCCTCCCCGTCCACCATCAGCTTGTTGAGGCCGTTGTTGTTGGAGGCGAAGCCGAACAGCAGCCCGCGGGTGAAGTCCGGTGGCTCGTCGAGCACGAAGGCCGACAGGTCGCCGGGAGCGGCGCTGCGGGCGTCATACTCGATCCGCACGACCGGCGAAGTCTGCGCCTGGGGCAGGCAGATGAAGGCGCGCGGCCCCTCGCCACTCAGGATGCCACCGCCCATGCGCCACGTGCCCGAGGCCAGGCGCCACTTGTCCGTCAGCTTGCCACCCTCGAAGTCGTCTTCGGCCAGCAGCCGCCAGGCCACGTTGCCCGGGTGCTGCAGCTCGCCATGGGTCGCGGGCGGGAGGGGCTGGGGGGTCAGCTCGGGCAAGTCCTTGAGCTGCTCGGCGGGGACAATGCTGATCCGCCCGCCGACGCTCGCCGACGCATCATCGAGGTTGACGTACGTCAGCCCCCACTTGCCCGTCGCGGTGCTGGAGATCTTCAGCAGCAGCAGGTTGAGACCGGCGTTGAGCTGGACCTCGGTTTGCCCGCCCGCCCCGGCGTACGCGGGGATGGCGCTGCCGTTGAGCCAGGCCCGCAGGCCGCCATCGCACGCGATCAGCAGTGTCGCGGCGGTCGGCTCGGCGGCGCGCACGGCCGTGAGCACATAGGCCGTCGCGGGGCCCGTCGGCTTCAGCGCAGTCGCCAGGGCGATGCCCCGGTTGCGGATCGTCTGCCAGCGCACCTTGCCGCCCAGGCCGTCACACTCAGCCTTCAGGTCCAGCCGCGTCTCCGGCGGGTGCACGTAGTCGTCCACCGCCTTGCCCTCACGGTTGGGGAAGGGGCCCACGCACGCGAAGTCGAGCACCACGCCTGCGCCGACCACGAAGCTGGTGTCGAAGGCGAGGGGCGGCAGGCCCTCGCCCGACAGCCGCAGCTTCATCGGCACCGTGTAGGGCCCCCACGCCCCGGCGGGGGCCTTCACCTCCAGGGGCACGGGCGTCTCGGCGCCGGGCTTGAGTTCGGCCGTGGCGCTGGCCGCCGTCGGCTGCCAGCCGTCCGGCCAGGTCGGGGTGACCTGCAGCGTCAGCGGCGGGGCCTCCGCCGGCAGCGTCGCCAGCACCGCCCACTTGCCGTCGCCGCCCTTGCCCTCGTGCAGCAGGCGGTGGAGCGACGAGGTCTTCCAGCCCTCCTCCGTCAGCTTCAGGCCCGACAGGAGTTCGATCAGCTCCAGGCTGTAGCCGCCGGGGCGGAACTCGGCCAGGTCCTGCCAGAGGAGGCGGGTGAGCCGGGCCGGGTCCACCTGCCCGGCAGCCTTCGTCCGCTTCCAGGCGGGGGCCTGGCCGAAGGCTTCCCGGGCCAGCACGTCCACCGTCTGCAGCCGCGCCGCCAGCAGTCGCTCCGGCTGCACCCAGGCGTCCTGCAGGCCGTCGCCCCCCAGCGGGCGCTTCACGTCGGTGCAGTCGTTGTTGCGCACCAGCACCCGCGCCGCGTTGGGGGCGACATCCACGCCCCAGTCGGACCGGGCGATGCGGTTGCCCTCGACGACGGCGTCCTCCAGGACCGGCGCCGCGACCTGGCCCGAGGTGCTCACGCGAATGCGGGCGTTGGAGTCCAGCCGGTTGTCGCGGATGACGATACCCAGGGCCATGGGGTACTTCCAGGGCGAGCCGTCGGGGTTGGTCGAGGGGTGGGCGCCGACGCCGATGGCCGAGTCACCCCCGCCGTACTGGTAGCCCGCGGGCACAGCGTGAATGTGGTTGCCCTCGGTGATGTGATTGCCCAGGTACTGGATGAAAAACTGGGGCTGGGAGCCCTTCTGCGGCGGCCCGGCGTAGTGCGAGGCGTGGCTCCAGAACCCCCCGGCCCGCGACGCCTCGTTCTCGGCCACGAGGCTCTCCATCCCCGTGCCATAGAACTGGAAGGCGATGCGCACCTCGGCGTACTTGTTCTGCACCACCAGGAAGCGGTCCATGGTGTGGTTGATGCCGATGACAGACGTGGCATCGGGCGGCAGGGCGAAGGGCTCGTCCACTGTGACCGTGGTGTCGGTGTTGCCCACCACGCGCCGGTACTGGCCCTTGCCCCGCCCGCCGACGAGGTACAGCGTGTGCCCGGCCAGCACGTCCGGCTTCCACTCCTGGGCGGCCGGCAGCGTCACCGTCGTTGCCGTGGCTGAGGCCACGCTGCCGAAGTACTGGCCGCTGGCCCCGTCGGTGCTGTTGCACTCCCGGTCCCAGCCCCAGATGTCGCGGAACTCGTTGCGGGCCAGGTAGATGCGCGACACGGTCGGCCCGGCCAGGTGCGAGCTGAAGAACAGGGCGCTGCGGGCGGTGTTGTCGGCGCCGAGGAACTGGTTGTTCTCGATGGTCAGCCGCTCGCCGTCATGCACGAAGCAGTAGCCGAGGCTGCCGATGCGCAGGCGGTTGTTCTGGATGCGCGCGCCCCGGCCGTTCATGAGCCAGAAGACATTGCCGGAGCTCTCCAGGTCGCAGTCGGTCACCTCCACATTCCTGCCGCCCAGGTGCAGCAGCGTACCCTTGGCCCCGGCCCCGCCGTCGGTCGCGGTCTGCCGGAAGATCTCGTTGTGGTCCACGATGTTGATGTAGCCGCCGTACATGATCCACTGCATCCGCACCCGCCGCACGAACACATTCCCTGCCTCCGGCGGCTTGTCGTCAGCCAGCAGGCCATTGTTGGCGTTGACAAACCAGAACGTCAGGTCCTCGAGGCCGAAGTCGTGTGTGCCGCGCAGGACGCAGTCCATGCGGTTGGTCGGGGTGTCCTTCCACGCACTGCGGCCGTCGCCCCAGAAGAGCTGCGACAGGCTCCGGCCCTCGCCGCGCAAGACCGTCTTGACGGGGATCGTCAGCGGGCGCTTCAGCAGGTACCGGCCGCGCGGGAAGGTGACGATGCCGCCCCCGCCCTGCTCGGCCTGCTTCAGCGCCGCCTCCACCGCGGCGGTATCATCGGCCAGGCCGTTGCCCAGCGCACCGAACTTGCGCACATCCAGCACTGTCTGCGGCCACACGGGCCGCGCCTCCACCGTGAGCTTCACCGGGGCGCTCCAGGCCAGGTCGCCGCCCTTGCCCCCGTGAGCGAACACCTCGTACTGACCGGGCGGCAGGTTCGTCGGCAGCTTCGCCTGCTCAGCATAGGCATCGCCGGTGGGCGTTAGCATGAGGCTCCGGGGCCCCCGGAGCCACAGGCGCGGCGGCACAGCCCCGGCCCACGCCAGGTTCTTGCCGAAAGCGCGGACCCAGCCGCCAGGGCTGGCGGTCAGGCCCAGGTCGCCCTGCACCCACCAGACCTGCGGGTGGTTGAGCAGGCCCCGCACGGAGCCTGCAGCCGAGGTGAGGCGATACGCGAAGACACCGGGTGCGAAGGCGGCGGGGACGATGAACTTGACGGAGATGTCGGAGGGCTGGATTGCCTCAACCGGCTGCCATACTTGCGGCCAGGCCGGGGCGGCGACGCAGGCCGTTGCGGCCTTGTCAGGCAGCCGCGCGATCTCGGCTTTGACTCCGACCCCGAAGTCCCCGCCGCACACCAGTGCGGTCTCATCGGGCCGGATAGGGTCACTCGCCCAGTACACAGCCGGGGCCGCCGCCAGCGGCAGCACCCCCGTCACCCAACACGTCACAATGACGGTCACGAGTCGGAGACGAGCCATGGCAGACACCTCCGCGCAGGGTCGGCACATCTTCCCTGCGGCGGGCCGGTTCTCCTCGCCCCGGCCTGTTCTTCCTGGCACGCGACCACCGGTAGAGCAGGTTTCGTGGCCCACGCCTGCGAAGGACCCTCCGTCATGGCTCCGGTCGCACAGACTGTGGCGACTGCGGTTTCCGCGTCGCCCCATGTTCACAGGAGGCGCCGACATGCGATGGCTGCTCACGTGGTGTGCTGTGTGCGCCGTGCTTGCCGCTCCGGTCGCGGCCCAGCCCCAGCCCAACCTCCTGGCCAACTCCGGCTTCGAGGAGATCGGCGCGGACGGCAAGCCCCTGCAGTGGAGCTTCCTGGGCAAGGGTGAGCTGGTCACCGATGGGAAGCTGGCCCATGGCGGCAAGCACTATGCCCGGGTGCGCTTCGAGGACTGCGCCATCCAGACCGTCCCCATCGAGCCGAACACCTACTACTTCGTCGAGGGGTTCGTGCGGGGGGAGAAGCCCGACACCGACGAGGTGCCGCGCATCAAGGTGTACTTCCAGAACCCCGCCGGCAAGAGCAGCCTCATTGCCGGCGGCTACATCACCAAGCCCTCGTATCGCGACTGGCAGCCCTTCCGCATTACGCTGCGGTCACCGCAGGATGGCGTCAGCGTCGCCGTGCGGCTCATCGGCCAGTACAACGGCTACGACTGGTTCCACTTCGACGAGGTGACGATGCGTAAGGTGCCGCTGCGCGAGTGGCCGGCCGCTGCCGACCTGCCCGACGTCAACGGCCAGACAGTCGTCGTGCCCGATCTGGAGGATGTCTGGTCATTCGCCCTGTATCGGGTGCCACCGGCGGCGCAGGCGCCGATTGACGGGCTGCTGACCACCCAGGCGTGGACGGCCCGCGCCCGGGAAGTCGTCTCGCGTCCCCCCACCTGCGACTTCGACCTCCGCTTCCGCCGGCCGGTCAACACCTCCTGGGTGCTCATCCACGCCATCAGCCCCGACGAGAGGCTGGGGCAGGCGGCGCTGTTCACGCTGCCGCCGGACCGGCACGATGAGGGGCGGAAGCTACTCGACATCCCGGCGGGGGACAACGTCATCCACTCCCTGCGCCTCAAGCCGCAGCCGCTGCCGGGCCTGCGGGTGCGCCTGTATGGCACCGACCGGCGCACCGCGCTCGTGCAGGAGATCCAGGCCTTCGGCGTGCGCCCCGGTCTGGCCGAGCAGGGGGCGGCAGTGCGCTTCGGGACGGGGGCTCCGCGGGACGCTGAGCGGGCCGCGCTGGAGGCGGTGTACGCCAACGACGAGGACCGGCAGGCGCTGGTGGGCGGGCTGGAAGCCCGCACTACTTCAGAGGCTCCCCCCGCCTCCCCCCTGACCGTGAAGGCGGGCAAGACGCTGAGCCTGTTCGCCGATGTCACTGGTGGCAAGGCCTGTGGCGTGAAGTCCGTGACGCTGCGTGTGCAGCCGCAGGGACTGCCGGCCGGGTCCGTCATGGAAGTCTGCCTCAAGCAGCCGGCCGAGCTGGACCTGAACCTGGGCTATGCCGAGCTGACCGACCGCCGCGAGGAGCGGGCCAAGACGCTCCGGCCGCGCAACTATGCCGACCTGTGCCGGGTTCTCGCACCGGTCGGCCCACAGGGCCTGGCCCTGACCCTCGACGTGCCGGACCTTCTGCTGCCTGCCGGGGAGAGCCTGTGGCTGACGCTGCGCGCCGAGAACGGCTTCAGCCTCGACCCGAGCCGCCTGAAGCTGTCGGCCGAGACATGTGCGGAGGCCGCCGCCGTGGCCGAGTATGCCCCGCGCCTGGACCGCATCATGCGGCGGCTGTACTCCGACGAGACCGAAGCCCACCCGTACGACGGCCTGCCCTACCAGGACATGATCCTGTACCGGCTGACGCAGCGGGTGCTGGCGCTGGACCCGGGCAATGAGCCGGCGCAGCTCATCCAGCGGCGGATGGCGCACCGCTGGTGGCCGGTGGAAGTCAGGAGCGCGGGCTTGCCAGCCCGCGAAGACACGCCGCGGGCTGGCAAGCCCGCGCTCCCACCCGAGTGGGCCGTGTGGGGACGGCACTGCGCCCGCGAGTGGAAGCGCGTGGGCGACTGGTGGCTGGCGAACCGCTGGGTGGAGAACGGCGAGCTGGGGGCGGTGCTGGGCGATGACGGTGAGTACACCTGCCACTGGCCGCTGGCCTATCTCATCACCGGCGATGACCGCTACCGCCTGGCCCAGGGCGCGATCGCCGATGCGGTCTGGGAGCAAAGCGGCGGCAACGGCTATGCCATCAGCGCCTCCGATGTCGAACATGCGGCCGAGGACTCCAGTTGCACGCTCCCGCAGATGCTGCTATGCGAGTACGGCAGCCCGGTCCATGTCGAACGCATGATGAAGATGAGTGAGCACATCCCCTTCTGGACGGGGATCAACGACCAGGGCCGGCGCCACTTCCGCTCCTACATCTTCAGCACCAAGATGGTCAAAGACCAGCCGAAGGACGACATTGACCACCTGTACTGCTCCCTGGCGATGTGCGGGGCCACACACCTGGCCTGGTACTGCCGCAACCCCCAGCCATTGGGCTGGGTGCACGAGTACGAGCAGGCCTGGTGCGCGGTGGCGATGAGCACCGAGAAGGGGAAGCCCGTCGGGGCGCTGCCCTGCGACGTGCGCTTCAAGACCGGAGAGATCGCCCCATACACCGACAAGTGGAACCGGAGCGTCTACTACTCGTTCGGGGACTACGTGACCAAGAACTTCCTGTGGGGGGCCCAGGAGCTGACGCGCGACCCGGCGTTGCAGCCGGCCGTAGACCTGCAGTTGCCCCGGATCGAGGCCGCCATCCAGAGCGCGGACGCCAACCTGCAGCGCTTCGCCAACCCACCCGTGGGCGACCCGGCGAAGCCCGAGAGCCTCGACAAGACGTGGCGCGGCGCCGGCGACGAGCTGACCATGTGGCGCGCGGCCATGGCCACCGGCAAGCAGGAGTACCTCGTCGGCTGCCTGAAGGAGCTGGCGGCTGAGTTCGAGCGCACCCGCTGGCTCATCACCGCGGCCGAGCCGATCACCGACCGCGTCCCCGTGCCCGGCACGACCCTCCTACGCTACATGTTCCTCGGCGGGGACTGCGGCGGCAAGACCCATGTGCCGCGCCTCGGCGTATCATGGGAGGGCGGCGGCACCGACTTCGCCGCCTTCGTGCTCAAGAACGGCTATGACGCGCTCAAGGTGCTGCTCTACAACTTCCGCGACAAGCCCATGGCCCTCACCATGCGCGTGTGGAAGCTGGACCACGGCACCTACGAGCTACGCGTGGGCGCGGACGTCCCGGGCGCGGCGCAGGCCGCGCGCAAGCTGGAGCTGTGCCGCTACGCGGCGGTGCCACTGACGCTGCCGCCCGGCCAGACGACCGTCGTGGAGGCACGCCAACTGGCGAAGCTGGAACCACTGGAGGGGCGCGCGGACGTGGCGCTGTCGGATCGCGACCTGGAGATGGTGGGGCCGAAGGAAGTGCGGGTCACGGTGCACAACATCGGCGCGGCGGCGGCCGAGAACATCGTCGTGGTGCTGAAGGACAAGAGCGGCAAGGTGGTAGATCGGCAGGTCATCGCCAAACTCGACCCGCCGGCGGACCTCAAGCCCAAGACGGCGACGGTGACGCTGAAGGGCGCTGCCCCCGCGAGCATCGCCATTGACCCCGACGACAAGATCGCGGAGATCTATGAGGGCAACAACAGCATGGCCGTGGGGCCCAGGCGGGGGAGGTTCGTCTATCTGAGGTAGGGCGGAAATGGCAAGATCGGTCATCAGCCGCAAGGAATTGCGAGCCGGAAGGAGAAGAACGTAAGAATACCATAGCGCCGGGAAACGCCCCGGGAGGCCCATGCCATGTCCCGACGAGGCTTCACGCTCATCGAGCTTCTGGTGGTCATCGCGATCATCGCCATCCTGGCGGCGATCCTCTTTCCGGTCTTTGCCAGGGCCCGCGAGAAGGCGCGTCAGGTGTCGTGCCTGAGCAATCTACGACAGCTCACCACCGCGGCGAATGCGTACGCGAACGATTGGGACGAGATGTTCTGCACGACCGCGTATCGGGGCTATACCTGGTACGCCGACTTCCTGCAACCCTACATCAGGAACACGCAGATTCTCATCTGCCCCACGAGCAAGCGGACCTACGGCTACAGCGTATACGTCGGCGGAGTATTGGTTTGCACGACGTCCCTCGCGGTCTTCACCAAGCCCGCTGAGACAGTGATCCATGCCGACTCCTACAGCTACTGCATGTTGCCGACCTCGCATCGCAACCCGGCCGGCAATCCGCTGGGCAGCGCCTATGGTTTCTTCCCCGCGGCATGCCCCTGGCGCAGCCCCAGCGCTCCGCACCATGACGGCGGCAACTTCGCCTTCGTGGACGGCCATGCCAAGCACCTGAAGCCGATCATGGACAACTACCGGCCCGGCCTGGCCGCCTGTCCTGACTCGCCCACGCCCGACTATCGCGGCTTCGAGGAAGTCAGCCGAGACATCTGGCTGATCGCGAAGTAACACGACGCGATAGCCGCTCGCCGTTGCCCTCAACCCTCCAGAATCGTCTCCACGCACGCCACCGCGTTCTCCGTCCGCACGTCCGGCAGGATCGGCTTCTTCGGGCCGAGGACGAAGCCGCCGTCGCGGCAAGTTCGTGTACCTGAGATAGGGGAGGGCGCGTCAGGGCGTCTCATCCATGGGCAGGTACGGGAAGCAGCCCGCGCCGACCGGCGCCGGGGCGGGCGTGGTCAGCCGCGTCATCACCGCCGGCGTGATCCAGGAGCGGTCCTGCCCCTCCTCCAGCCGCCAGTGGATGTTGCGGAGCCACGCGTCATTGCGCGGCTCGGGGAAGTCGTGACGCCAGAAGCACCCCCGCGTCTCCTCGCGCATGAGTGAGGCGAGGAGGATGGGGCGGGCGAGCGTCAGCAGGTTCAGGCACTCCAGCCCGCCGCGCAGCTCCGCCGGCGAGCCCACCCGCAGCGTCGGTCGCAGCGTTTCGAGTCGCTCCAGCTCGCGCAGGCCGATCTCCAACGCGCCGCGTGACTTGATCGCCCCGCAGTACCGCCACATGAGGGCGTGCAGCCGGGCCGTGACCTCCTCGGCCGTCGGCCCCTCGCCCGTCAGCAGCGCCGCCACGCGAGCCCGGCCCTCGCGCACCTGCGCCTTGTCGGGCTCGCAGGCTTCCGTCGCCGCCGCATGGGCCGCGGCCTCGCGCCCGGCGATGGCCCCGAAGACGAGCACGTCCGCCACGGCCGCCCCCCCCAGCCGGGCAGCCCCGAAGAGTCCGCCCGTCGTCTCCCCGGCGCCAAAGAGCCCGGCCAGGCCGGTCTGGCAGCGGTCGTCTATGGCGATGCCTCCCAGGAAGTAGTGCGCCGCTCCGGCCGAGAGCAGTGACTCGACTGGCACCCCCGGCGCGGCGAACGCCTCGGCGATGCGCCTGGTCGGGAACTGGAAGCTGATGAGTTCCATGTCCACCAGGTCCGCGCCCGCATGGTAGGCCAGGGCGATGCCGTCACCCGTCGTGCCGGGCGGGTTGTCGGTGCGCTCAAACAGGCAAGCGCCGCCGCCGCAGGCGATGATGACCGCCTTCGCAGCGATGACCACCGGTGTGCCGTCGCGCAGTTGCACCCCCAGTGCCCCGGTCACGCGCCCGTCGCGGACCAGCAGGGACGCGATCATCAGCTCGTCCACGAATCCCACACCCGCCTCCATGGCCCGGCGGCGCAGCGGCCGCACCATGCCGAAGCCCCGCGGCCCGTTCCCGCCCCGTACCCGCGCCACCCCGAGGCGCCCCTCGGTGTCGGCGTGGTCGAGGATGTCCAGCGGCACCTCGCAGTCCACCAGATCGGCGACGCTCTCGGGCACGCCGCGCACGAAGGCCTCGACGAGGCGTTGGTTGCTCAGGAAGCCCCCGGTGTGGACGACCTGGCGGAACAACTCCGTCTCGTGGGCAGGCGTGGCGTAGGTCGTGCCGCCCCACGCCGCCGCAGTGCAGTTGGGGTCCTCGGCCTGCATCTTGGACACGACCAGCACCTTAGCCCCGGCCTGCCGTGCCGCCAGGGCGGCGCGCAGCCCCGCCCCCCCGGTCCCCAACACCAGCACGTCAGTCTGCAACCGCAACTCGTCTGGACCGCTCATCTGCATGCTCTCCCCGCTGTGGCGATGATGCAGGAGTGCTTCGCCGCACGCGTGGCGCGCTCCTTGCCCGGAGGTCTTCCCGTCCGCCAGGCGGAAACGAGCCCCCCGTTCGCGCCGCCCGCGGCAGCACAGCGGGCATGCCGTCACCATCGGAGGGGCTCGGATGATGAGCAGAAGGTCTGTTGTGCTGGTGCTGGCTGTCGTAGTCGGGGCATGGGCAACCACGGTGGCCCACGCCCAGCCGGCACGCGGCGGCCCGGGCGGGCTGCTGCGCGAGTACCAGCAGCTCCTCACGCAGGTGCGCAACCAGGGCGGCGACACCCGCCAGGCCGAGCAGCTCGCCACGCAGTCACGCGTCGCCGCGCAGCGCGGCAAGCAGCAACAGGCTCAGCAACTGCTCCAGCAGGCGGTGAACCTGCTGCGCGCCCGCACGGGTGGCACGGGAACCGCTCCCCCGGCCACCACCCCTCCGACTTCGGGCGGGCAGGCGCCCGTCTACATCTGCGCCTTCACCCACCACTACAGCGGCCCCGGCGGCTACTACGCCAGCGCGGCCGAGGTGCGCACTATCGCCACCTTCTTCCACCAGTACGCCATCCCCGGCACGCTGTTCTTTGACGGAATCCTGGTTGAGCGGCTGCAGCGCGAAGACCCGGCCCTCTTCGCCCAGATCAACGAATGGAAGCTCCCGCTGGGCTACCACGGCGAGGAGACCCATGGGCCCTACCCGGTCCCCTCCGACCTGTTCGCCGAAGTGTACCCGCTGCGCGAGGCCCAGGGCTTTGCGGGGAAGTGGTCGCTGACCACCGGGCTGGAATGGGACGAAGCCGTGCGCCAGACGACGGAGCGCACCACCCACCGCGTGCCGTGGATCGTGGATGAGAAGACGCGGATGCTCGACCGGCGGCGCGAGGCGGCGTCGGACCTGTCCCGGATCGGCGGGCTGGCGCTGGTGCAGCAGGCCTTCGGGCGGGATGTCTCGATGATGCCCAGCCACGCGTTGGAGAGCGCCCCCGAGGGCTACGCCTTCCGCCGGATGAGCAGCTTCGGCCTCGATCAGCCGGCGGTGCCGACCGCCGCCCACGCTCTGCGCATCTACCACCTGGACCAGTACGTGAGTGCCGTGATGTCCATTGCCGGCGCGGAGACGAGCATCTTCTGGTACATGGGCCGCCTGACCAGCAAGGGCGACGACATCGGCGAGGCGGGCTATCGCCTCGGGCCGCTGCGCGCGGATCTGGCGCGGCTGGACCGCAGCCGGCCGCGCCTGCTGCTCATGGGCTTCAGCCGCCTGCAGGAGCAGGAAGCCGCGCCGACCGTCCGCTATCTCAACGAGGAGTTCTTCCCCCGCAACCCCGGCAGCCGCTGGGTGAGCGGCGACACACTGCCGGACTGCTTCGAGCCGGAGAAGGGCTACGCCCCCACGACGGCCGACCTGCGGGCGCTCAGCCAGGCGCTGGTGTCCTCGTGGCGCGGCCGCCCGCCGGACATGGTCCGCACCCCCGGCCGCGACTTCTCGCTCTGTGACGCCTACGAGGCCCTCGCGCAGGCCCTGGCCACCACTGCCGGGTCGGGAAAGCTGCCCGAGCGTGTGGAGCTACACCCGCTGTACGGCCCGGTGGCGCGGGACGGTCGGGCGTCCCTGCGGGGCCAGTGCAGTCTGTCGCTGCCCGATGTCGCCGCTGCCGCACAGGCGGCGCTGGCGACCTTCCCGGCCGAGGGTGACCGCTTCGTCCCCACCACCACCCGTGCCGGGGGCGTTACCCTCAACGCCGCCGAGTTGCTGGTCGCCATGGCCTCGGCCGTCCTGGCTCTGAGCGACGGCGGCACGGGCCCCGTCAGCGTGTCGCCGGCCACGCTCTTCCCGCCCTACGGCGACACCCTCGACCAGGTCTGCCGACCGCGCGCGGTGGAGCCCTTGTGCTACACCAAGGGGCAGTTGTGGACAGTGAAGCCCGCCCTCGTGCGCGACCAGGCGCCGCAGCCACAGCCGCAGCCCCCCACCGCCGGCCCGGCCCCCGCCGCCAGCGTCGGTCGCCTGCTGATCGTCTTCGCCGCGAACCTGAGCGGCAGTGGGCGCTGCTACCGCGAGGAGCCCTTCGGGGCGGACCTGTACCGCGTGACGTACGACCTGGGCAGCGGCAAAGCCTCCGACCTGCGCCGCCTCACCAGCGCCGCCGACAGCGCCGAGTGGTTCCCCGCGCTCTCCCCGGATGGGGCCTTCGTCGTCTACAACGCCACGCGCAGCGGAGCGCGCGGGGCGGCCAACTCCCTGCGCGCCATCAACATGGCCACCGGCGCCGACAGCCTGCTCGCCGACAACGGGCGCTTCCCCTGCTTCTCGGCCGACGGCACGCGCCTCGCGTACAGTATGACCCAGGGGCCGACGCACCGGATCCTCGTGGCGCCGGTGCAGCGCGACGGACAGGGCGGGCTGCAGCTCGGGCAGCCCCAGGTCGTCGCGGACCAGCGCCAGGGCGCCGAGCGGGTCGAGGACCCCTGCTTCTTCCCCAAGGGCACCCACCTGGTCTTCCACCTCAAGCAGGACACGCGCACCCCCGCCGCGTTGGGGACCATCGGCGTGGACGGCGCCGGCTTCGGGTGCATCACCCCGGCCAGCGGGGCGGGCCATGCCACCACCTGCCCGACCGGCGTGGCCGTTGCCTACACGCTGTCGTCCAACGGCCAGGCGATGGTCCTGTCCGCCTCGGGCGGCGCGTGGGGCACCCCCGCGGCCCTGCCACTGTCCACCAACCCCGCCGACTACGCCAGCCTCGACTCGCGTTATGCCGGGGCGCCGCAGGTGCGGGCCAGCTACCTGGAATGGATCGCGCCCGACCTGCTACTGGCGACGTCGCATGGCTCGGACGCAGGCGGGAAGTTCAGCTTCGCGCGCCTGTATCTGCTGCAACTGGCCGGCAGCGGCGGCCAGCCGCGCCTGCACGACCTCTCCGGAGCCATCGAGGCTCTGGCGGGGGTGAAGGGGTGTGACTTCTGCACGGCAGACGGGCTGCCGCTGTAGGGCAGAGGAGCGCCCCAACGGCGCCTTTGGCGGGGGCGCTAGCGCGGGAGGCGATACCGTAGCGCGATGCCGCTGAAGGACACGCCGTTGTGGTAGGGGACGAAGTAGATGTGCTTGCCGTCTGAAGCCGAGAACTTGTAGCCGCGCGTGGTCAGGCCGCCAATGGCCTCCGCGTTGAAGGCCGACCAACTGGCCGCGGCCTGGAAGTCTCCCGTGGTGTCGTACCGGAGCATGCGGGCGTGGAAGATGTTGCCGTCCCCGCTGTAGGGGATGAAGTACAGGTACCGCCCGTCGAACTCCGCGCCCACGTAGCCGCGCGTGTCGAGCCCCCCGGTCCTGCCGGCGTCATAGGCCGACCAGCTCGTCGTGTTGCCGAAGTCGCCCCGGGTGTCGTACCGCAGCACCCGGCCATGGCAGCCGTCAGCGCTGCGGAAGGGCACGAAGTACATGTACCGGCCATCGCAGGCAGCGCCCTTGTAGCCGACGGTCCGCAGGCCGTTGGTGGTCGCAGCATCATGCGCGCTCCAGCTGGCCGCGGCCCCGAACTCCCCCCGCGTATCGTACCGCAGCACGCGGCCATGGAAGCTCCGGCCATCGTTGAAGGGCACGAAGTACACATGCCGGCCGTCGTAGCCGGCCCCGTAGTACCCACGCGTATCGAGCCCGCCGGTGCGGCTCGCGTCGTACACCCGCCAACTCGCCGCGCTCCTGAACTCCCCCTGCGTGTCGTACCGCAGCACCCGGCCATGCGCGTACGGCTGGTAGCCGAACGGAGCGAAGTACAGGTAGCGGCCGTCACTGACGGCGCCTGTGAACCCGCTGTGCCGCAGCCCGATAACGGGCCCGGCGTCGAAGGCGCTCCAACTGGCGGGACGGGTGAAGTCCCCGCGGGTGTCGCAGCGCAGCACGCGCGCATGGCGGGTCTGGGCGTCAGCGAAGGGGACGAAGTAGACGTAGGGCGCCTGGTAGACCGCGCCGGCGTAGCCGACCGTCCGCAAGCCGTCGGTGTGGCCGGCATCGTAGGCGGCCCAACTGCCCGGCGCCTGGAAGCTGCCGGTGGTGTCATAGCGCAGGACGACGCCATGGAACGCGGCCGTCCGGCAGGGCGCGTAGTACACGTAGCGGCCATCGCAGGCCGCGCCGAAGTAGCCCTTGGCCTGGAGCCCGCCGGTGTTCCCGGCGTCGAACGCCTCCCAGGCGGTGGGGTCGGCGAAGTTGTCGGCGGTACAGCCGCGAGATGCTGCTCCACAGACCAGGAAGGCACAGATCAGACCGGCCGACGACATGGCTCGAAGCATGGTCTCATCACTCTCCGTTCCCGCAGTGGCGCGGTGACCGCCGTCGGACGCTCAGGGCTCTATCTGGCGCATCACCACGTTGTCCAAGTACAGTTCGCATGCCTCCAGGCTGTTGCTCACGAAGCCCAGCCACTCGAGTCGGTTGAACTCCGGGCCGCAGGCCAGGTCCTGGCCCTCGAACAGCACCTTGCCCGCCTGATCGGTGATCTTCATGCTCCACTTGGCGTCGGCGCACTTGCCGAGCCCGTCGGTGATCGTGAAGTGCACCCACTGGCTGTCGGGCAGGCGGACTTCCGTCGGCTTCTTCTCGTTGAGGAGCAGTCGGCCATCCTTCTCGACCCACAGCGACGGCCCCAGCTTGGCGTATGAGGCCGTGTTGCGCCATTCGCTCCACAGCATCGCGCCCGGCTCGCGGTACAGGTCGAAGTCCAGTTGCAGCTTCACATCGCCCGTCAGGTGGGGGCTGTAGTAGATGTGCGGCATGTAGTACGTCAGGCCCGGCGCGTCCACGAAGCGCAGGCTGTAGGGCTTGGACAGCGCCCGCTTGTCGCTGACCTCCACGTAGGCCCCGCCCTTGACGTCCTCGACCACCGACGCATAGGCCGGCTTCTGGCCCGGCTGGGCGTCATCGAAGTTGTCCTCGGGCAGCATCGAGCGCAGGTGGCGCTCGTTGGGCGACAGGTCCGACATCGCCGTCTGGCCCGGCAGGGCCTTCCAGGCTGCGTCGCCATAGAGCCCCACCGTGCTCGTGTCAATGGGCCGGAAGCCCATTGCCAGGGCCGGCGACTTGGGCTGCAGGCGGAAGTCGCGCCTGGCGGCATCCACGAAGAGCGGGTCGGCGATCCGCGAATGGCGGTCCATCACCGGCTGGTACCAGATGTCGTTGATGCCCTCCTTCTTGCGCCACTCATCCCAGGTGAAGCCCAGGAACTTGATCGGCTGGCCGTCCGGCCGCCAGTAGAGGTTGTAGTCAATGATCTTGTTGTAGGTCTGCCACTCGGGAATGTCGTAGAACGGCGTGCCGGCGCCGTCGAGCAGGACGATGTTGTTCTCGAAGATGTTCGTGCGCTCGGAGTCAATGCCCAGGCCCCAGCCATTGAAGGCCGAGATGTTGTTGAGCACCGTGATGCAGGAGGTGCCATGCTGGATGCGGATGCCCCCGTGGCCGCAGTCGTAGCAGACGTTGTTCTCGCACAGCAGGCCCGAGCTGCCGCCGTCAATGTAGATGCCGTGGCCGATGCGGGCGGGCGGGGTGCCCACATCGTGCACGACGTTGTGGCGGATCACCGAACCCGGGGTCAGGCCCAGGCTGTAGATGCCGCCCCCGTCCTCCAGGGTCCGCATGACATGGTGCACGTGGTTGTACTCGACGATGTTCTCGCGCGTGCCCGAGTACACGAGGTCCCACGTCCAGCCCACCGAGATGCCGGTATAGCGCAGATCGCAGACCTCGTTGTGTGAGAACGTGTTGTTGGCCCCGTACGCCATGTAGATGCCGGTCGCGCCGGGGTTCGTGTGCCCGCCGTCGTGGATGAAGTTGTTGTCCACGAGGTTGTGGTGGGCGACACGCTCGAAGGGCGACGGGCGATCGGTGGTGCCGATGCGCACCCCGCCCCCGCCCAGGTCGTGCAGATGGCACCGCTGGACCGTGTTGTACGAGCTGTCGCGGTCGAAGGCGATGCCGTAGCGGTCCACGTGGACGACCTCACAGCCGACGACGGCGCAGTAGCGCGCGGCCTGGAAGTCCAGGGCCGCCCCGAGGCCGCTCGCGGCCTGCGGGAAGGAGAAGCCCGTAGGCGGCAAGTCCCACCCCGCGTGCTGGAACGACAGGCCCTCGAAGCGCACGTACTCGACGAAGCGGTTGCCGTCATACGAGCCCTGCGCGGCAATGAGACGCTCGCACGTCGGCGCCACCACCTCGGCCTTGCCGAGGTCCTCGCCGGCGAAGGGGATGATCTTCAGCTCGCCGGTCTCGCGATTGAGCTGCCATTCGCCGGGGGCATCGCAGGCGCCGGGGTGGTTCATCACGAGGTACGGGCAGGTCGCCCAGCCGGGCTTGGGCAGCTCCCAGACGGCCGGGCCGCCCAGGGTCGCCAGGTGGGTCTGCGGGTCCACGCTCTTGAGCGGGAAGGTGCCGGTGTTCCAACTGAAGGTGAGGCGCACCTCGACATCCGACAGGTTGGGCCAGGGCTTGAGGTCCTCGCCCCGGAAGACGAAGCGGTCGCGCGAGGCGCCAGCCGGGCCGGTGCTTCCCTCAGGCGGCACGCCACGGACGATGTAGTACTGGCCCTCGTTGGGCGAGCGTGCCGGGATGTAGCGCCTGCCATTGACGTAGAGCTCGCGGAAGACCCACTTGTGCCCCGCCGCCTGCGGGATGGTCGTGCCCCACGAACCGTCAGCGTTCCGGCGCAGCCCCGTGATGACGCGACCGGCCGACAGCACCGGCTGCGCGCCGGGCGCCGCGGCGTACAAGATCGGACCACGGGCGGTCCCGGAGTCCTCCGGTCCCAGCGCCAGCGGCGCGGTCAGCCGGTATGTCCCCGCGTGGACGAGGACGCGCGCACCCTCGACCGGCAGCTTTCTGCCGCGCTTGAGCGCCCGGATGGCGTCACGGGCGCGGGTCAGCGTCCGGAAGGGCGCCTTCTGCGTGCCCGTGGCCTGGTCGTTGCCATTGACGGCTACGTGCAGCGCCACCGGGGCGGCGCCACAGACAGACATGAGCAGCAGGCCGACAGCAGCGGCCATCGCGACGCGGCGTACGCGCAGCATGGGCAGTCTCCTTGGGAAGGCGGCGGGCCGAGCGTGCGCCCACCGTGTCATCAGCCCCGGATAGTTGGCGGCCCGCCCGTGCCTCACCTCCCCGCGACTGCCGCGCGCTCGGTCCCGAGGGCGACAAGGACTCGGCCCGCCCGGCTGCGAAACAGCGCCTGACGCCGGTCGCGACAGACGCAGGCGGGAGGCAGGAACCCATGGCAGGTCGGCACGGCTGGTTGATGGCGCTGGGGATGTGTCTGCAGGTGCTGCTCGTCGTCGGCACAGGGCACGGGGCCCCGGCCGAGCAAGCGTTCCGCTCCGCCGCGGCCGCCTTCAGCGAGAACCGGGCCCTGCCTGCGGACGCGGGCTGCGTGCGCACGTGGCTGCGCTGTGGCCCGGCCGGGGTGCAGGTCGCCCTGACCACCCGCGAAGGCGCGAAGGCTTCCCTGACGCTGAAGCCCTTCAGCGCCTCACTCCCGGCAGCAGGCGCCGCGACCGCCCCCACCCCCCTGCCCGACGCCGGCCTGCAGATCCCCGAACTGCGGGTCCGCCGCTACGTGCGCCCCAATCCGGCCTTGCTCAAGGGCGAGGCCCGCAGTCGCGTGCTGAAGGCATGGGACACACTGCCCTCCCCGCTGACGCGGCCTGCCCTCCTCGGTTTCACCCAGAGCGGCAGCGAGGTGGCCTGCACCCTCGACGGGCTCTACTGCGGCACGGCCCTCCGGGGCGGCACGCTCCAGTCGGTGCGGTTCACCCTCCCGCCCGGCTCGGCGCTGGGCCCCTCGGACTTTGGCCCGGCCCCCGAGGCAGGCTTCGTCCCGGTGGACATCCGCGCTCTCGACCAACCCGGCGCGCTGGCCGGGGCCTCGGTGGAGCCGAACCGCGCGCGGCTGCCCGTGCCCCTGCTGGAAGCCTCCGCCGCCAATCTCGATCTGGGCGCCACGGCGCCGCAGAGCGACCTGTACAGCGACTACACCAACCGCAGCGCCTTCGACGCCCTGCCGGGCTCCTTCGTCCTCACCGTCCCGAGCGCCCAGTACGCCCGCGCATGGGTGCTGTGCGCCGTCGAGGACGATCCGGCGCGCGACCCGGCCCTCACTGTGCGGCTGACTCGCTTCGTCTCGGGCGGGCCCTACACGGGCCGGGCGCGGGACTGCCTGGCCGACACGACGGTGGCTCTGCCCCGCGACGGCGCCGCGCCGGCCGCGGGCGTCACGCAGGCCGGCTCCGTCACGGTCGGGGGCAAGCAGCGGCCGCTGTACCTGGTGGAGGTCCCGCTGGCCTCCAGCGACATCCAGGACCTGATCTTCCAGGAGACGCCCCAGCGCGGCACGGCCAACATCGGCCCGTACCTGGACCTGGAGTTGCTGGGTCGGCTGCGGCCGCAGGACCGGCCCCACCCCTTCGGCGACGGACGGTACCTCCCCGACAGCCGGCAGGTCAGCGGCGTCCACGTCTTCGGCGTCACGCTGGAGCGGACGCCGGTCGAGATGGAAGTCCGCCCCACGCAGCCCGGCAACATCTTCTGCGGCAGCGAGAAGCCGGAGATGCTGGTGGCCCTGCGGCCCCGGGTGACGGGGACGTATGAGCTGTGCTGGGCCATGCGCGATGCCGCGGGCCAGCCCTGCGGCGGCGGGCGGAAGAGCCTGTCGCTGCAGGCGGGCGAGGCGGAGTTGACCGTCCCGATCTCCCTGGCTCAGCCGCAGGTCGGTTGGTATGCGGTCGAGTGCTCGCTGTGGCAGGACTCGCGGGCGCTGTTGACTCACCACGCGGCCTGTGCCCTGCTGCCCCCGGACACGCGGCAGGCCGGCTTCGAGTCGCCCTACGCCTCGTGGTGGTTCGACCACCACTACGGCACCAGCGACCCGCGGATCATCGGCCCCCTAGTCCTGAAAGCCGGGTTTCGCCGCATGGCCTATGGCTGCGCGCGCCACACCGAGGCCGAGCTGGCGCCCTGGAAGTTCACCGCCGCCGCCGTGGGCTGGGGGACGTTGCGCGACCCGAAGATGACGGACCAGGAGATTGCGGACGCCATCCGCGCGACGGCAGACAAGTTCCCCCACTGCGGCAACATCCTGCTCTTCCACGAGAGCATGCCCAACGCGCCGCTGGGTACGCGCACGGCGTGGGAGCTGTTCAGACTGCCGGTGAAGGAATACCCGGGCGCCGACGAGCGCTGGGCGCAGGTCACGCGCGTGGCGCGGATCGTGCGCGACAAGTTCCCGCAGTTGAAGATCTACCTGGGCAACTCCGGAGCCTCGTCCGAACTCATCGCCGAGGGGCTGCGGCGCGGCTTTGCGAAGGAGTATGCCGACTACGTCGGGATCGAGACCGTGGGTCGGACGGGCCACCCGGAGAAGCTGTGGGAGGGGGGCCTGCCGGGGGTGTGGCTGCTGCGTGAGACTGTCCGCCAGCGGGGCTACCCGTGGGGCGTCACGAGCTGCTTCGAGACCAACTACCGGCAGGAGCGCCTGCTGGGCCCGCAGCGCCAGGCCGAGTGGTATGTGCGCGATGTCCTGCTGTCGCACGCCTACCGCTTCCCGTACATCTCCATCGCCCTGCTGCACGATGTGGGCAACAGCTACCATGGCAGCTTCTGGGGCGCGACGGGCCTGTGCCGGCGCTTCCCGCTGCTGTACCCCAAGCCGTCCTATGTGGCGATGGCCACGGTCACGCGGGTGCTGGATCGCGTGACGCTGCGCCGGGAGGTGCCAACCGGCTCGAACTGCGTCTACGCCCTGGACTTCGCCCGCGCCGACGGCCAGCACGTCTACCCGGTCTGGACCGCCCGCGGCACGTGCGCCCTGACCGTCGTGGTCAGGGGCGCGAGCCGCCTGCAAGTGGTGGACCTCTACGGCCGCACACGCCCGCTCGCGACGACCGCCGGGAAGGCGACCCTCACCGCCGGCACGGCCGTGCAGTATCTCGTGACCTCGGGCACCCTCGCGAGCGTCACCTGCGGCAAGCGGACCTATGCCGGAGACCAGCCCCCCGCCGCCTTCGCGGTGGCCAACGCCATGGACAAGCCCGCGCAGTGGCAGCTCGCCACGATGACTGACCCGCTGCTGGAGCAGACCACGGCGGCCCACCTGCCCTTCCGGACGGCGGGACAGTTCAGCCTGCGCGGTGTGAAGGACGCAGAGAAGGGAAGCTGCCTGGAGGTGGAACTGACGCCCCGCCGCGATCTGCCGACGCCGCTGCTCAGCGAGTACGGGGTGCTGCGCCTCAAGCAGCCGGTCACGCTGCCCGGCCGCCCGACGACGCTGGGCGTATGGGTGAAGGGCAACTCCGGTTGGGGTCAGGTGTACTGGGAGATCGAGGACGCCGCCGGGGTGCGGCGCGTGTCGTGCGGTACGGTCGTCCACGATGCCGATGTGTTCGACTACGATGGCCGGGTGTCAGTGGACTTCGACGGCTGGGCGTTCCTGAGCTTCCCGATCACCGATGCCTCGCCCATCCCGGACCTTTCCACCGGCGCGGTCGGCAACCTGTGGGAGGCCACCGACCGGCCCAAGGCCGTCACGTACCCGATCAAGCTGACGGGCGTCGCCTTCTCGCTGCCGCAGCAGGCGCTGCACCTGACCGAGATGACCCCCGTCCGGCAGGTGCTGCGCTTCCGCGACGTAGGGGCGTATGAGTGAGCGCCGGGCCGGCTGCTACAGGCTCCCGTAGTCCATCGCCGCCAGGAAGTCGTCGGCCTTGCCGACATACAGCAGGCGCGTCGTCTCGGCGGCCTCGTCGAGCGTGAACGACTCCACGTCACGGAACAGGATCTTCCCCTCGTAGACCTCCACCACGTCGGCGCGCCGGGGCAGATGGATCGTCTTCTCCCCGGCGGTGCTGGTGTGCAGCATCACGAAGCTGTCGTTGGCGTGCAGCACGTCGCCCGAGTCGCTGTAGACGTGCACCCCGGCGGCGCGGGCGAGATTGCGGAGGAGATCCGGCGGCAGAATGTGCGAGCCGCAGAAGATGCTGCGGCTGCGCCCCACCTGCTTGACCGCCAGCGCCACCTGGCCCGTGTCGCGATAGACCCCGAGCGCCTCGGCCGCGGGGTCCTGCACAGTGAACAGCGGGTCCAGCTCATACGGGGCCCCGAACGACAGGCTCTGCAGGCCCGTGGCAGTCAGCGGATGCTGCAGGTTCGTGACATTGACGACCGGCGTGGACGGGCCAGACACGCGCTGCAGGCCGAAGCCCGTGAGGGTCTCCATGTTGCGCACATCGGCCTTGCCATCCCGGATGAAGCCAGGGGCATAGCACCACAGCACGGTGGCGCCGCGGTCGCGGACTTGCTTGCGGACGGCCGTCAGTGTCGCCTCGTCATACTGGCAGCAACTGAGCATGACATAGAGCTTGTAGTCCAGCGGGGCCTGCTTGAGGTCGCTCAAGAGCATGATGTCCACCGGGGCGCCGATCCGCGCCAGGCGGCTGCGCTGGGTGCCGATCAGTTCGGCGGCCAGGTTGTTGACGCGGCGATCATAGAGCCACTGGTCGCCGTTCCACGCCGTTACCGGCTGGAGCTGCCCGGAGGCGAAGCGCGCCTGGTCGTACGACAAGTACTTGAGGCTGTCCTCGTCAATGACAGCGGCGATCTCGGCGCGGCGGCACACGCCGGTGCGCAGCGCGAACTCCCCGGCGCGGCGCGTGATGCGGCTATCGCGAGCGATGGCGTCCGAAGCGAGTTCGTGCCCGGACTCCAGTTGCAGGAAGCCCACCGGGTTCAGGTGGCACAGCTCCTTGCCGAAGTTGCGGCGTAGCGCCTCGCGGGTCTGGGCGGGGTTCACCGTCGGGTTGTAGTCCGCCGGGCCCGACAGGTGAGTGCGGCTGTCGTCATCGGGCCAGAAGAGCTTGCCCGCGCGGTTGATGGAGGCAAAGGCCCACATCCAGCCCATGTCGTCGCCAAGGCGGCGGATGGCATAGCTGTGCGGGGCGGAGAGGAAGTCCAGGTCGGGCGAGTCCAGCGCCCGCCGCACGGCGTTGTGCCCGCTCATCTGCAGGCACCAGTCCATGTTCGCGTACTCCAGCGAGTAGCCGAAGTACGCGCCGGTGATCTTGCGGCGGCCGGTCGCGGCCTTCGCGGCCCCCAGGCACGTCAGCATGGTCTGGACGACGCTCTCGGAGTACATCTCGTTGTACGCGATCGCGGCCCCGGCGCGGGCCGGGTCGCGGAAGACACCCAGCTCGCGGCCCAGGCGGGTGGCGAGGTCGGGGATGCCGGCCTGCGCCCACTCCGGGTGGTCGGGATAGTGGGCCTTCACATAGGCCGCGAAGGCTGCCTGCTCGGGCGCGGAGTAGTCCATGAGGTGCCTAGCTGCCGCGCTGCCGTGGCAGCCCCAGCCCTGCCATTCGGCCGAGACGCCGCCCACGATCCAGTAGCCCAGGATGCGCGAGGCATACGGAGCGGCCTCGACGTGCCGGACGAAGGCGGCCATGGCCGCGGCGGCGTCCTCGCGCCAGCGCCGCGAGTTGAACGACGGCGTGCTCTTGTAGTAGCCCCAGGTAGCGCCGTCGCTGAAGCGCGCGATCTCGTCCGGGTGCTCCTCCGCCCACCACGGCGGGGGCGCGGCCCACACGATGGGCAGCACCAGCGCCGCCGGGTCGCGGTCCAGTTGGGCGATGATGGCCTCGTCCACGTGCGCGAAGTCGTACGCCGCCGGGCCCGTCCACCACTGCGGCTGGCCCATGGGGTCCAGCCAGATGGCCGAGACATTGAAGCCGGCGGCCTTGTAGGCCGCAGCGGTGCCCTCGCGGTCGCGCCCCTCGCCGTTCCCCACCATGGCGAAGAACGGCTGGTCGTTGACGAACAGACGCGGCGTGCTGTCCACGACGCGCACTTCGCTGGTGAGGTTGGCAGGCCTGGCCTCGCTGCGGAAGGCGAAGCGCGCGGCCGGCTCCGGCGTGTCCGCGAGGGCCCGCCCCGCCAGGTTGACCCGCAGCTGCAGCGGCATTGAGGGGTACCAACGGGAGAGAGGAATGCTCAGGCCGGACACCGTGACGCCGCCCTCCGCGGCGGCCTGGCACTGCGCGGCCTGCAGCACGAACTCGCGCTCCAGCAGCTTCTGGCCGGTGTCGGTGCGCGTCAGCGTCGCTGCGAGCGCATCGCCCGCACCCACGGGCTTCTCGGACTGGAAGCGGCAGGTGAAGTCCTGGCTCTCGCCGCCCGCCACGATGGGCCTGACGGTCAGGGCCAGCAGGCGTGTCGGGGGTTCCCACACCTTGTTGACATAGGGGATGGTCACGACCCACGGCGCGTTGGGCGGGCCGGGCTGCAGGATCGGCGCGACCCAGCCGCGGTCGTCAAAGGCCGGGCCCGTCCATCCCGCCGGGGCCGTGCCGCTGCAGCGCCACTTGTCATCGGACACGACGCGCGTGCAGGCATGGCCGGGCTGGTTCATGACCAGGTCAAGCAGCACGCCACTCGGGCCGCTGACGTTGTAGGCCTCGACCGCCACGCAGTTGCTTTGCCCGCGCTTCAGCCGGGCAGTGACGTCCAGCAGCGTCGGCGTCATCCACGAGTTGGTCTCCAGATTCTCGGCGATCTTCTCCCCATTCAGATACAGCCGGAAGTAGTCGTCCACGGTGATCTGCAGCCAGGCGTCCGTCAGGTCCGCAGGCGCCTCGAAGGTGCGGCGGAAGACGGTGCGCGTGGCCTGCAGTGCCTCATCCCGCTCGCCGGGCTGCGGGCAGGCGAGCATGTCGCCCCGCCAGTACGGACGCTGCAGGCTCAGACGCTTCGCGGTCGGGGGGGTGATGGTGCTCGTGACCGGCTGTAGCGCGGCGACCGGGCGATCGCGCGGCGGGTTGGCGCCCTCGGCGATGAGCACGGCATCGAGCCACACGCCCAACGCGGCGGGACGGGCCAGCGTCAGCCGTCCCCCGGCACTGCCGCCCAGACGCACCCATACCAGCTTGCCGGTGTCGCCCCCGGGAGCCGGCTGCAGCGTCACGCCGGAGGCGACCGTCTGACGCAGGGCTTCATACGCCCCGGGCACGTCGAGCATCCGCTGCCACACGCTGTACTGCCCCTCGGGGAGCGTCAGCGTGCAGCAGCGCGGCGCCTTCGCCCCCTCCGTGCCGGGCGCCAAGGCCGCGGCCGGGAGCAGGTAGTGCCGCCCGCCCGGCAGGAGCAACTCGGCCTCCGACGTCACCTGCAGGCGCGAGGTCGTGAACACGAATGCGATCTCTGCCTTGCCCGGCGCCTGGTCTACGAGGTCCAGGCGTAGCTTCGTGATCGGGCCGCCCAACGCCCAGTCCTGATAGCCCCGCCCCAGGGCCGTCGCGGCATCAATCACCAGGTCATGCCACTGGCCGTCGGTGGTCAGCGAGGGGACCGGTAGGCGGTACTCGGCCGCGATGTCGTGGCGGCTGTTGGCGTAGAAGATCTGCCCGCCCGTCTCCTTGGCGATGAAGTCCCAGGCCCGATAGCGCAGCACGAAGAAGCGCGCCGCGGCCGGGTCCAGCGGCACATCGGCGCAGTATAGGCGGCAGTCCGGCTCGCGAATGTCGAGCACGAGCAACCCGCGCTCCTGGCGGTGGGTGAGGGCGTACGGCTGTTCCCATCGGGTCAGACAGCGGCCCTCGGCCGGCACCAGCGCCTCATCGCGCTGGGCGGTGAGGCGCACCGCGCCGATCTCGAGGTTGCCGGGCGCCTCGTCCACCAGGTCCAGCCGCACCGACGTGATCGGGCCGTTGCTCCACCAGTCCGACGCATCCCCGCGCATGGACAGGGCGAGGTTGACCCACAGGTCGTGCCAGCGCCCATCGGTGACGAGGGAGGGCAGATGGACATACTGCGCGTCGGCGAAGTCGTGGGCGCTGTTGGCGTAGAACAGCTCCCCTCGCGTGGTCGAGGCGGTGAAGCCCGAGGCGCGGTAGCGCACGTGTAGCCACGCGACCATCCCCCCGTCCACGTCCAGATCGCTGCGCGCGAGGGAGGAGTCTGGCTGCTGGATGGCGAGCTTGAGCAGGCCCGTGCCGGCGGTCAGCGTCAGGCCCCGAGGCTGCCCCCAGCCCTGCACGCCGGCCACGTCCGGGTCGAACAGGACGACATCGTTGAGGTGGTGCCACGAGGCCGCCGGGGCGATGGTCGCCAGGCACAGGCAGAGCGCGGCGACGCCGTGGCGCAAGCTGAGCTTCGTCATGCAGGTCCTCTTCTCGTGTGATGGCTGGGAGGGGTCAGGGCTTCTCGACCCGCAGCACCCACGTCCGGTGGGCGGGCAGGCTCAGCCGACACGACAGGGCCGCACCGGCGGCCTCGGCGCGAACGGTGTCGCCCGTCACGATGGAGCGGAACGCGATCGCCCCACTGTGGCCCCGCGCCTGCTCCCACCAGGGCCGGTCCAGTGACAGCGTCACCTCCCGCGCGGCGGCGGAGGTGTTGGCGACGGCCAGGAGGGCCTCCTGCCCCCGGCCGAAGCGCTCGACGCGGACCTCCGGCACGTTCGCGCGCACATGGGTGACGGGCTCCCAGCCCGCGTGGTTCAGCGCGTCGAAGACGGGTAGATAGCGCGCAAAGAGCGGCCGGTCACGCGCCAGCAGCGCGGCGTCCTCGAAGTAGCGGTGCATGTGGGCATAGCCCGGCTCGGTGCCGCCGCCGGCAGTGCTGATCCCCGGCCAGAAGCCGTACAGGAGCTGATTGGCCACGTAGCTCTCCATCTCCTCGGGGGTCATCGCCGGGACGCGCACCCGCACCGCCGAGCGCCACTGCAGCAGGTTCGACACCGGCCGCCGGTAGGCGTAGATGCGCTGCTGCATCGCCTCCCCATCCTCCTGCAGGTCCAGCAACTCGGAGCCGACGACATCGCCCATGTGGCCATACAGGCGCGTGGCGGGCGGGAAGAGATTGAGCATCAGCAGCTTGCCGCGCCCGTGCATGTCATCCCACAGGCGGTGCATGAACTCGTACGCGGCGAAGGCGCTGAGGACCACCGGCGTGCCCGTGCGCAGCGAGAAGGCCAACGGCAGGTCCGCGGCGGCGAGGTGCGCGGGTGTGTAGTCCTCCCACTGTCCGAAGTACAGACTGACGCTGTCGAGATACACGCCGTCGGCCCACTGCAGGGCCGGCTCGATCTCGTACGTGCGGCAGACGGAGGCGATGCTGGGCTCGGGCAGGTCAGGGTCGGTGTTCAGTTGCCACCACTGGGCCCAACTGCTGTAGTAGTCCACCAGGTATGCGCCCATGCCATCGGGGCCCAGGATCATCGAGTTGAGCACCGCCCGGGCCATCTCGTCGCGCGGGGCCGCACCCCACCTCTTCCCCTCGACCTTCTGCTCCGCGAGGCTCTTCAGGAAGGCCAGGCGCTCGGCGTAGGGTGGCAGCTCGGCGCTGGACTTGGCGTCCCCGAGGTTCTGCCGCTGCCCCCACGGTTCGCTGTAGGGGAAGGTCAGCACGCCATGGGCGCGGCAGTACTCGCGCTTCTCCGGTGTCAGCGCGTTGCACTCGTAGAAGGCGAGGCCGAACGCCTCGGGGGTGGCATGCTCGGGCTTCGGTATCCGGAGCGTCCATGCGCCCCCGCGCGGCGTCGCGGGTGCGAACAGGCCAGGGAAGAGGGCATAGTAGCGCTCCAGCGCCGCCCGGAACGTCCAGGCCGGGTCATGGCGGTAGAGGCTGAACACAAACCGCCCCGTCGCCCGCGGGGCCTGGGGCGAGAGGCCGAGGTCTACGGTGGTGACGAGACCCTCGGCGCCGGCGGTGAGGGTCTGCAGGGCGGGCTGATCCAGCGGCACAGCCAGGGCCAGCCCGACCGGCCCCTTGCTGACGGAGACCAGCGGATAGCGGCTGAGGCGATGGCCGGCCAGACCGAACTCGTTCTCGTAGCGGCCGGTCGCGGCGATCCTCTCGTCGCGGCACGGGTCGGCCGACCACGTCCAGCCCGTCAGGGCCAGCGGCAGGCGGTAGCGCAACTGCAGGCACCGCCCGCGCGGCTGTGCCCCGGTGGCCGAGACCTCGACCGTGGCGCGGAGTTGCCCCGCCTCCTGCGCATAGCGTGTCTCGAACGTCAGCCCCGCTGAAGGCACTGCCGCGCGCTGGCGCAGACCGTCAGGCGTCCGCTCGATCTTGCCGCTGACAGCGGTCTCGTCGCTCCAATGGCCCGCAGTGGCGGACACCTGGATGTCGTCCACATCAGCCTGCAGGTCCCCCCCGGTGTACACGCGCAGGGACAGCCGCGCCGAGACGACCTCCTCGTCCACGGCGTAGGCACTGGAGAGACGCTCCCAGGTGTCGGCCTTCGTGTTGCCGATGTCCGAGCGGTAGTGCGCCTTCGAGTAGGGGCTCCATGCCCACCCGGGGGGCGCCGGCACGCTCTCGGTGATGTCACGGCCGTCCTTGTCGAAGACCCGCATGCACAGGATGTAGGTCAGGTCCGTCTTGTGGGTGCGCCCCCACCACGAGATGGTGCAGTCGCCGCCCGGTGGCAGGGGCATCGTCCCGGCGACGGCCATGCCCACCCCGGCGTCCTTGCCGTTGCCCAGTTGCAGGTAGGCCTCCCCCTCGGGCGCGCCGCCGGTGCGGTGTCGGGCGTAGTCGCCGGTCGCCTGCCAGTCGGCGAAGGAGGCCTGCAACCAGGTCTGCTCCTGGCCCTCAGCCCCGAGTTGCAGCACCACGCGCGCGGGGGCGGACGGGTCGCGGGTGAACTCCCGGAACGACAGCCCTCCGCCGCCCGTGAGCTTCAGAGCCTGGCCGTTCACGGTCACGCTCTCGATCTTGCCGGACCGGTCGGCGAGGGACACGGCCAGGCCGTCTCCCGTCCGCCACTGGGCCGCGGCGGCGGGGAGGCATAGCACAACGAGTCCGGCGAAGACGGCCGTGGCAGCCTGCACAGCGTGTCTCATCGCAGTGGTCCCTTCTGGGGCATAGCGGCGCCGACCCTAGCGGAAGGTCAGCGTGCCGAAGTTAGCCAGGTCCTTGAAGCCGCCGGCCAGCGGCGCCCAGACCATCAGCTCCATCGTCGGGTTGTTCCGCCCGGGCGCGCGTCCCCGACACAGGCTGATCTTCCACGTATCGCCCGGACGCGGTGGCCTGGCGTCCAGCCCGGCGCAGGGGATCTCCATCTCGACGGTCCACGGCGCGCCCTCGACGACATGGACGGCGGTCGTCGCGCCGATGGGCCCGGGGCCACTCTCCCGGTACTCCGCCTTGCTGTTGGCGCCGTTGACGATGACCTGCCGGTAGGTCTTGCCGTCTCCGTCGGCATCAATCCACACCTCCACCTCGTCGTCGTCCCACGGCGGGCCGCCGATGATCAGCGGCTTCTTGCGGTCCGGTTCGGTGCAGACGAACGCCACGTACAGGTTGGTGTCATCGTACATCAGCAGGGCGGCGGTGCCGGCCCTCGATACACCGTCGCCACCCAGCAGGAAGAAGTCCTCAGTCCGGGCCGCCTCCCGCCACGACTCCTCGGAGAGCGACCCGTCAATGATGATCCCGCCCGGCGAGCGTGGCGCCGCCAAGCGGCGCGGCTTGGCGTATGCCTCGCGGAAGGCCTTGGGGTCCACGCCGCTGAGGAACGGCCCCGTCACGGCCTCATTGGCAGCCAGGATCTGCAACTCCAGGCGGCGGTTCGGGCAGATCCAGTCGCTGCCCACGCTGAGCCACACCTGCCCGTCCCAATCTGCGGGGGCACAGGGCTGCAGGTCCAGGGCGAAGGTCCTCTCGGGTGTCTCGACCAGGGCGGCCCCCAGGTCGCGGCTTTCATCGGCCACGCGCGCCCGGCCCCAGTCCGGCGCCGTGGAGCTGCAGGTGCGGTGCAGCACGCCGGTCGCGAAGGCAACGCGCTTCGTGTAGCCCGCGGGCGTGTGGTAATCCACAACGATCCCGGCGAAGTTGCGCGAGTTGGCTCGCTCGGGCACGTGGAAGCCCGGCCCGCGCATGTGGAAGGCGCTATGGAAGGTGTTGGCGAGACGGAGCTGCACCCGGCGCAGGTTCTTGACCTCCAGCCCCGCGAACGCCGCCCCTAGGAGCCCGTCCTGTCCCTGCAGGATGGCGCGGCTCGTGCCCGCGGTCAGGGTGAGCGTGTCAGGTTGGGCCTGCGCGGTGAGCATTCCCAGGCCCGGCTGCATCTCGTTCGGCGTCTCACCGCTGGTCAGCGTGGCTGCGTTGAGGACCTCGAGGCCCCGGATGGTGCGGTTCACGGGCGCGACGGTGCGCTCGTTCGGCCCTCGAGTGGCGCGTTCAGAGGGCACGCCGAGGTCCGGTTTGGCGGCGGGGAGCTCTACGGCGGTCTCGACGGCCTCCGCCGGGCGCAGTTCTCCTGTGCTCTCGACCACGGCGTGGACCGCGACCGTGTACGCGCCCCCCTCCGGCCGGGCCGGGGACAGCGGTACAGTGAGCTTCCCGCCCGCGCCGGCTACCAGGCGGTTGTAGAGCACCCGGTCGCCCCGAGCCACCGTCACGACCGCGGCCTGCAGCCCCGGCGTCGCCAGCGTGAGGCCGGTCGATGACGCCGTCGCGGTCAGACTGCTGACGCGGGCCGGCACGGCGACCGGCTCTGCCGCGAAGGCCACATCCAGCACGTGACGCCCGGGGCCGACCTTCACGACAGGGAAGACCTCATCCCCCTCGCAGACCCAGTCGGGCCTCACCGGCTTGCCATCGAGGGTGACGACCCGCGGGCGGTAGTTCCTGAGCGGGAGCAGGAGGATGATCTCGGCCTCGTCGCGGCGCGAGTCGACCTGCGCCTTCAGCGTGCCCTGCTGCCAGTCCGCCTTCGTCTGCAGGGCGACCCGTGGCATTGCCCCGAACAGGTAGTTGCCCGCCAGGCCGTTCTCGGAGTAGACGGCGGCGGGCTCGGCCGTGACATAGAGCTGGTGGAGGATGAGAGGCTTCATCTCCAGCTTGAGGTCCAGGGCCGCCTGGTACGGCCCGGACCACAGTAACCGCCGCCGCGTCACACGGTCCAGTTGCCAGCCCGTCTCCCGGTACACCCGGCGGGCGAGGCTCTCCGTCACCTGGCCCTCGTAGGCAAGCGCGTCCTCCACCTCGTACCCCCACACGAACACCCGGCCCGTGCGGTCCAGGTTCAGGCTGTCCACGTCCAGCCGCAGCGGGACCGTCTCGGTGTCCTCGGCGTGGTTGATGAAGGAGAGCAGGACGCCCCGATCGCCGTGCCGCTGCACGGCGTACGACTCCAGGTTGGTGGTCTTGTCGCTCTTCCAGTCAGGCTCGTAGCGCGCCGGGACGGAGGTGCAGTTGCCGACCTCATACGCCGCCTGAAAGAACGGGCGGCTGGCCACGACCCCGCAGTAGTCCAGCGACGCCAGCCAGCCCAGGGCCAGCACCCGGTTCATGTACTCGCGCCGCAGCGGCGGGGTGAAGTAGAGCAGGTTGATGCGGGCGTCCGGCCGGGCGGAGCTGACGAAGGCCTGCGTCACTGCCGCCAGCCCGGCGAAGTTGCGCCAATAGTTGGCCCGCAGTTGGTCGCGCGCCTCGATGAAGTTCACGTCGCCGTACGGGTTGCCCCGGTTGTTGAAGAAGATCATCGTGTCGGGGCTATGCCTGGCCGCCAGGCGCTTGAGGTCCAGGAAGAACCGGAAGGACAGATCATCCCGCGTGTACTCGCCCGATTGCCACTCGATCAGGTTGATCGCCTTGGGGTCGTCCAGGTAGATGAAGTCGGTGCCCAGGGCGTTGAGCACCGTGTCGAACTGCGACAGCAGCTCCTGGTAGCACGCCGGGATGGACAGCAACTGCGCGAAGTTGGGGGCCATCCCGGGGAAGGTGGACAGGGGCTCCCCGTCCTTGTTGCTGTGACGGAACCACTCCGGGTGCGCCCGGTGGATGCGGGTGCCCACGTAGGTGGAGAGCTGCCACATGTACAGGCCGACCTTGATGCGCGGCGACAGCGCCTTGATCCGCCGGATGTGGTCGCGCAGCTCCGGACCCGTAATCCACCCGCCGTAGCCGCCCTCCATGCCTCTGTCCACATAGTAGTCCGCCCAGCTTCCGCTCAGGCTGAGCAGGACCATGATGGTCCCCTCATCCGTGGCCTGGACCATCTGGCGCAGACGGCCCAGGTCGGCGCCGGTCTCGATCTTGATGTCGCTGACCCAGGCGGGCACGGGAGGGATCTGCCGGAGGGCCTGCTGCACTTCCGGCAGGGCGGGGTACTCGCGGCGCAGGAACGTCTGCCAGTCGCCCGGGAAGATGCTCACGAACTGCTCGTACGAGGTCTCGCGGGTCGGCGACAGCTTCGAGGTGCCCAGCGACATGTCCCAGCCATCCGGGGTGTAGCTCATCGCGTTGGGCGCCTCGACGTACGAGGCGATCGCCCCCGTGAAGAAGGGCCAGACGAACTGGTCATCCAGCTTCGTGCGCGTGTGGGCGAAGCTGTAACCCCGCGCCGGTTGGTGGAGCAACATGCTCTTGGCGGTGCTCTGGTACTGGGTGACCTTCTGCCACTCGCCAATCTGCGGCGCCGGGACGAGGGGGCCGCCGCCATCGGCCCCGCCCATGTGGTAGCCGCCGTTGCGGTATGCGGGGGTGAACGCTGCCTGGGTGTTGAAGGTGATGAACTGCAGGTCGCGGCTCGTCGTGCGGAAGGCCACACGCTGGAAGAGCTTGTTGCCGCTGAGCCAGTACTGCTTGCCGATGGTCAGGTCCGGCACGGTCGGGTTGGCGCAGGTCAGGTCGAGGCGCTGCTCGCGCTCGCGGAACTGTGCCTGCCGCACCCGGTCGTCGCGCGACTGCCCCGTCACCAGCGACTTGCGGTCCTCCAGGTGGTAGCGCCCCTCCAGGAAGTTGAGGAGTCGCTCCTGGGTCCGCACGTTCCAGCCGCCGACCACTTGGCCGGTCGCCTTGGAGATGGCCCAGGCCACGTCAGCGTTGCCCAGGAACCACGCCGCTTCGGTCTGCTGGGGAAAGCGCCAGGAGGCCGGCATCGCTGCGGGGTCCTCTAGATGGACGGGCTTGCCCCCTGCCGTGATGCTGAGGCCGTCGAGAACCATGGTGTGCTCCGGGGCCATGAAGGCCTGCTCGTAGAACGCCACGCGCACGACGACGCCCCACGGTTGCTGCCTGGGGTTCTCCCAGTGGGCCGGGTCCAGGTCCAGCTCCACGCGCGTCCACGCGCCCTGCTGCACCGCGAACGAGCGATTGAAGGGGCCCCGGGCCGTCCAGAGCTGCACGCGCATCCCGCTGCCGTAGGTCTGCTTCACCCAGAAGCCGAGCCTGTCGGCCGGGCCGGCGCCGGTGAGGTCCAGCTCGCGGTGCAGGTTCATCCCCCGGTACGGCTTCGCGCCTGCCTGGGGCTGGGCCAGCAGGGCATACCGGCCGACCTTGCTCTCCCGCGTGACCGACAGCGTCGTGTGGTCGGTCACGTCCCAGCCGCCGGCGGTAGCTGCGTTGAGGTCGGCGAACTCGATACCGTCCGTCTCCTGGCCGAAGGCGAGGCCTCCGCAGACGACGCAGAGCAGCAGTGCGACCGTGCAGCGATGCATGGCATGGCTCCCTGGCTGTGGGGCGTGGTGCAGGCCCCCGCCCTACAGTCGCGTCAGCGGTTGAGGATCAACTCGCGCACTCCCCTGATCTCCGTCTCCAGCGTCGCGTACACGGACTCCTCCACGGCCTCGGTCTTGACGCGCACCCGCTTGCCGTCGAGGGTCGCACTGCTGCACTTCGGCCATCCCGGCAGCAGGAGGCGGAGAGAGACCTCTTCGCCGGTGCCGCCGAACTGCACCTGCAGACGGTCCCTGGTCCTTGCGTAACGGTACGAGAAGTGGGTGTCCGAGGCGGGGAAGTGAGCCGTGACCGCCGCTCGCTTGACGCCTACCGCCGGCCAGCGCGGCGCACAGAGCACGCGCCGCAGCAGCTTGCCCTGCGACTGGATGCCCGCCAGTTCCTCAATGATCGCCGTCGCCCACGGGCTCAGGCCCCACGGGTCGTAGTTCGTCTGGTTGTGCGGCGCGTTGATGGCCGCCGTGCCGTCGGCATGGTACCAGGTGAACATTGCGCCGTGGTCGCGCCGGAGCACGGCGTGCACGTCGCGCAGCAGGCGACAGGCAAACTCCTCGCGTCCATGCCGCAGAGCGGCGCGGCACAGCTCGCCCCCGACCCACGGGAAGAGACCGCCGTTGCAGTACTCGCCCTCGCCGCGCGTCCAGGCCCCGGCGTTGCGACGGAAGTAGCCCAGGCGGTCGGGGTAGCCCGGCTGCAGGCTCCACCACGGAAAGGCATCCCCCGTCTCCTCCCAGCGCCGGACGTACTCGTCAATGATCGATACAGCCTGCGCGTGGTCGGCAAACTCGCGGTTGAGCGCCGCCGCGTTGCTCATGGTGAGCTGGTTGTCCTCGTCGAAGTCGCCATGGTCGAAGGGGTCCAGGTGGATGTGGGGTCGGTACTTCACTCCATCCCAGAACAGCGCGTTGCCCTGCGCGCGGTAGTAGGCGTGCAGGCGGCGGTAGTGGTCGGACCGCTCGCGGTCGCCCAGGGAGGCGAAGCCCTCGGCCAGGAGCGCGCAGGCGTGGCAGATCTGCGACGTGTCGCCCTGCATCAGCACCCACTTGCGGGCCGTCTCGGCGAAGGCGTGCTCGCCGTCCTCGTCAAAGGCGATGTCCCACTCGTCGAGCGTGTGGGGGCGCCTGATGACCCCATGCTGGCCGTCGAACATCATCGGGTCGGTGGTGGCGAAGTCTAGGCCGGCCTCCACCTGCGGCAGCATCTTCTGCAGCCACGCATCGTCGCCGTGGGCCACCCAGCCCTTGCACAGCGTGGTGGCCATGCCGATCTCCAGGTCGGCCATGCACGTGCGGAGCTTGCGCGGGGTGCGCGCGTACGGGTAGTTGTCGCCGTAGACGTGGTCGGGCAGGCGGCCATCCGGCCACTGGTTGTCGTACACCGCCTCGAACATGCTCTTGACGTCGGCGATGAAGTAACGCAGGCCGTCAATGCCGAAGGCGGGGTACGCGAGGTTCTGGCGCGTGTTGTCGGCGGCCTTGTAGTACGTACGCAGCTTGCCGTTGACCTGGGTGACATCGAGCGTCTGCCGCAGCCCCTCTGCCAGCAGGTCCAGCAGCTCATCCATCTCCCCCGTGTCCGTAGTGATGCCCGTCTGCGCACAGACCCGGAAGCTGCCATGCCGCACGTACGGGGTCTCGCCCGTGCGGGGCGTCGTGGCCGTGATGAGGTGCACCCCCGGCTGGCCGCCGGGCTGCACGACGACTTCGGCCTTACCCTTCCCAGCGGTCACGGTCCGCTCGCAGTATGGATGGTGGGCGGCATCGGTGAGCACGAACGTCACGGGCTGTCCGGCCAGCCCCTGCCACTCAAAGGTGATCTTCACCTCATCCAAGGGCGCGCACCGGTTCGGGTCTGTCCAGATGACTCCGGCCTGTCTCAAGCGCATGCGACCGCCTCCTGCCATGGTGGCGTCCTGGTGTCGTCCGGCACAGCGCAGGTGGGCAGGCGGCTTGCCTGCCCACGCACCGACGAGACGCCCACGCCACTGCGGAACGTAGCGACCTCGTCGCTCAGTCGTACTGGAAGCCGCTGATGCGCAGCCAGTTGCGCTGTGTGGGCTTCCAGTGGATCAGGTTCCGGCTGGCGTTGCCCAGTACGCCGCTCTGCAGGCGGCTGTTGAGCACCGCCACATACAGCTTCACCTCGACGGTGTTGACGTCCACCACCTGGTTGAGGCGGAAGACGCAGAAGCCCGGCGAGTACCACTCCGGGGTCAGCACCTTCGTCCGCCGCATGGCATCGGTGATCTCGATCTTGTCCACGCGCACTACCGTGTCTCCACCGCCCCGGAAGCCCACGCCGATGGGCACATCGGTGGACAGGGGGATGTCAATCAGTGGGTCCTGCTCATACTTGGTCTGGGTGTGGGTCGTATACGTCGCCACGATCTTGTTGTTGCGGTGCATCATCGAGGGGTCCACGGGGCCCTGCAGCCACGCGGCCAGCTTGTTCACCCCATCGAGCACCTTGAAGCCCTTGCCCACGCCGTCGAGCACGTCCTTCATGATGCCGACCTTCAGGGTGTCCATCTCGACCCCGGTCAGGTTCTCGATGCCGACCTCCGCCGAGACGCCGCCCTGGATGAAGTCCCCGCCCTGCAGCCAGATGATGAGATTGTCCAGCGTGATGTCGGTCTGCCCGGCAGTGGCGTGGTACATCAGGCCCAGGGCGCCCTGGAAGGCGCCGAACTTGGTGTCCACCTTGATGGCCGGGATGTTGCCGGCCGCGGCCGTTTGCTCGCAGATCGCCCAGGTCGTCGCGTCGAAGTCAATGCTGGTGAACTTCGGGCTGATCTGGCCCAGCCTGATGATCCCGACGTCCTTCGTCTGCCCGGCGGTCAGCAGCCCGGTGCTCGTGCCCTCCGTCGTGTGGTCGTCGGCCTGTGCCCACACCGGGTAGTCCTGGTTCGCGGCCACGCGCTCCAGCCGGAAGACGCCGTCCGTCCCGGTGCCGACGGCGCGCGGGGCGCCCTGCAGCCACACCGTCGCACCCGCCAGAGGCCGGCTGCTGGTCAGGTCCACCACCTTGCCCGTCACCGTCGCGCGGGGCCCATCCACCAGCGCCAGGTCCAGCACGCAGTCATCCGTCGCGTGCGAGGTGCGGGTCAGTTGAGCCGTCGTCTCCTTGGTCTGGAAGCCGTACGCCCCACAGATGATCCGGTGCCGGCCCGGCGGCACATCAGGGATGCGGTACCTGTGCCCGGTGGCCCCACCCGGACAGTACAGGTCGTCCGTATCGCACAGGAACGCCTCGATGCTCTCGTCATCGAGGAACTGACCCGTCCCGGCCACGCGCACATCGCCCACCACGTTCAGCGCCCGCTCGCACTGGATGGCCAGGTCGAGCGTCTGCCTGTTCTGCACCGTGAACGGTGCGGCATAGCCTGTGAAGAACCGGGGCTCGGGCTGATCGCGGTCGGCGTAGAGAGCCTTGGCGTCATAGCTTCCGGCGGGCACATCCGCGATCTCGATCGCCCCCTGTGCGTCGGTGAAGCCGCCCCACATGTCCTTGAGCACGACCGCCGCATGAGCCACCGGCGGATGGGGCGCGGTGTAGTCCGTCACCCGGATCCTCAGCAGCCCGCCCGGGGGCCGCACACGGAAGCGCAGCGTGGCCGCGTTGTTGTCTCGCAGGCGGTCGGCGAACACGTCCTGCGGGTCCACCGCGATCTGCAGCGTGTGGTCGCCCTCGGCCACGCTCGTGAGGTCTACCGGGACGCGCAGTTGCACGCCGCTGACGTCGGGCTTCGGCGGCACCGGGTCGTAGATGATCGCCCGCCCCAGATAGGCCGAGCGCAGATTGGGCGTCCGCTCCAGCACCGGCACCGTCTGCTGGAACAGCGGCTGCCCGTCGAGCTTCACCGTCACCAGCGTGTTCAGGAAGACGCCGGCCAGACGCGGGCTGCCCACCAGCAGGTCGAGTTGGGTCGGCCGCTGGACATAGCCCGTGTGCAGCAACCGCGTGTTGCTCCGGAGGATGGGCGTGGTCAGCAGCCCCACGTCATTGAGGCCGTAGACCGTCTTGGCGCCCACCTTCTGGCGGTCCTTCGCGTCATGCCCGTCGGCCACCACATAGCCAACCTCGGTGGTGTTGTTGTCCTCGTTGGCCTCGCGGATGGCGTTGTCGGGGTCCACCTGGACGGTCAGCTGCTTGCGCCCCAGGCCCGTGTGCAGCATGATCTTCGTGTCGCGGGGGGCGTAGTCATACGTGAGGGGTGCCGGAGGCTGTGCTGTGGGCTCGTAGCGGTAGGAGTACACGAAGCGGGGCAGATAGAGCACGCGCTTCTGCCCGCGCGTGAACAGTGCCGTGCGGTGGTCACTCTCGTCCTTCAGGCGGATGCGCAACTGTGCCCCGTCCACGTTCACCGCGAAGCTCAGGTCGCCGAAGTACTGGGCGCCCTGGTTGGTGATCTCGATACGCGGCGACAGCGAGAGGCTCTCCCAACTGCTGAAGGGGCCGACGCGCAGGGGTTCGTCATCGGCCGCCGGGACGAGAATGCGCGCGACGAAGTCCGGGTCCGGCCCGGTCTCCGTTCCTCCCGCGGTTGTGCCTCCTCCGGTCGTCCCGCCTCCGGTCGTCCCGGTGGTGGTCGTGCCGCCGCCGCTGATGGCGGTCGGTCCACCCGTGACCGCCGAGTAGAACACCCGCCGGATGTTGGCGGGCATCTCCCCGCGCTTCTGACCCACAATGACGACATGCGCCACGCCGCGGTCGTCAAGGCAGCAGTTCATCCCCTCGCCGTCGAGGGACTGAAAGACGGAAGCCTCTGTCTGCGTCCCCGGCCGCAGGATGGGGATGGCCGGCCCCAGCCCCGACGCTCCCAGCCAGTGGAACGTCAGGCTCGGATCGCCGCCCGCCTGCTGGTACAGCAGCAGCCCGACCGCCCCGTGTCCGTTGGACACCAGTTGGTACTCGGTCCTTGCCGCCCTGGGCAGCACGGGCACTTGAACCTGTTGCCATTGCGCAGCCGACGTCGCTCCCACCGGCGCCCAGGCCAGCGTCGGCTGCTCGGCTTTGCTCCAGATCACGAACACCCGCCGGTGCGGCCAGTCCAGCACCGCCCGCAGTTCCGTTGCCGCCGCCGGGGCCGCACTGGTCCAGCCCTCCCGCGACCCCGGGGGCTGTATCTGCCAGTTGGCCTCCTGCGTCCCGTCCGCTCCCGGTGGCAGCGTGGCCACGATGGGCACGCCCCGGTGCATCCCGAACAGCTCGGTCGTCCCTGACAGGTCCACGTAGGCCGGGGGGTAGCTGTGCTGGCCGACCGTGAACCTCAGCTTGCTCAGCGGCCACTGGCTGCCCTGCTGCCCGTACCAGTTGAAGGTGGTGCTGCGCGCCACCGCCGCCAGCCCGGCCGGCGTGCGCACCAGCCCCGACGCCGTGACCCCCGTCACGCTCTGGGCGATCTCCGTCGGCCCCGTCCAGGTGTTGCCGTTGCCCTGCCATAGCAGCAGGTGGCCCCCCTGAGACCCCATCAGCAGCGATTTGTGCCCCTCGGCCAGCAGCGCCCGCAGGTTCGGCAGACTGCTGCCCTCGGGCATCTGGAGCGTGCCCCTCTGCCAGGGCCCGCCGCTGCTGGTCGCGCTGAACAGCCCCAGGGGCGCCTGACCGACGTGGCCCTGGTACACGATCACGACGCGGTCGCCGCAGGCCGCGACCTGCAACTCCGTCGTGATCCGCGCCACCGTATCCAGCGGTGAGACCAGCGAGAGGATCGAGGCGCTCCCCGCCTGCCCCGTGGCAGCCGATGCCCCCAGCAGCGTCACCGTCAACACAGCACACAGCGTCGCCATCGTCTTCATGCCGATCACCCTTCCCGCATCAGGGGTGTGACCGTGACAGACGGTCGCCATCGAGCACAGTGTTCGGCGTAGGCTACGAGCGCTCCTTGTATGAAAACGCGTGAGCGCGGACGTCCCTGTCAGGCGCGGGCGAGGCCGTCCGCGCTACTGGATGATGGAGCGGACGCCTCGAACGCGCCCGGCTACTCCAGGTCCAGCGGCCACATCGGGCGCCCCAGCTTGGAGAACGTGTACTGGGTCACGTCCGGATTGTGCACGCCGGGTGTATCCACCTCGAGGATGCGTCGGGCCAGCGGACCAAAGGCCGCGCGGAAATGCACCGCCGACTTCAGGCCGATAAGCAGCCGCTCCGCCGGCTCGATCCCCAGGCACCGCAGGGCCTGGGTGTCGTAGGGCTGGATGCGTCGCTCGGTCAGCACGATCTCTACACCGCCCACGACGAACACGGCCGTCCGCCCCATCGCCACCGGCAGCCCCCGGGTCATGGGCCCCTCGTTGACGTAGTTGCCCTCGGACAGCAGGCGGACGGTCCCAGTCAGCGTCAGCGGCTGGCCATGACGATCGTCAGTCTTGCCACCCACGTTCAGGGTGATCTCCCGGCCCTCCCCGGCGTCCCAGGCGGCGGCGACCGACTCGGGGTCCACGATGATGGCGACGGTGGAGTTCGGCGCCTGTGCCTCGATCAGCGCCTGGAGCATGACCGTCCCATCGCACGGCGCGCCGCCGCCCGGGTTGTCCGAGCCGTCGGCCAGGATGACCGGCCCGCCGTGCTCCAGCGCCCAGCCGATCGCTTCCTGCAGGGGCGTCAGGCGCAGGCGGAAGTCCTCGCGCCGCGCCCACATCTCGTCCGCCACGCCCTGCGCGGTGCTCCGGGCGAGGGCCTTGTCGCCATCGGCGATGGCAACGACTGCCGCGCCGGTGCAGGGCGTGTCGGCGAAGGGAAAACCGCCTGCCAGCGTGATGCTGATGATCCCCGGTTGCTGCTCGCGCTCATGCACCAGCGCCAGCATGTCCTGCATGGGCGGGGTGAGCGTGCACTGGCGGGGCGGGCCGATGAGCATAGGGACCTGCGCCAGGGCCGCCACAGGGCGCGTGCGGCCGCGGACGGCGTCCGCAATGATCCCGAAGGCCTCCTGGCCGCGCGCGAAGTTGTCCACGTGCGGGTAGGTGTCGTAGCCGACGAGGGCGGTGGCGTGCTCCACCATCTCGGGGCTGATGTTGGCGTGCAGGTCCAGGGTCGCCACCACCGGCAGGTCCGGGCCGACGACCTGGCGCACGCGGCGGAGCAGCTCGCCCTCGGCATCGGGGCACCGCTCGGTGACCATGGCGCCGTGCAACTCGAGCAGGACACCATCCACCGGCAAGGCCTCCGCCAGGCGCACCAGCAGCATCCCGGCCAGCATCTCGAAGGCGGTCTGCTCGACGAGGCCCGACGGCTGGGGGAAGGTCCACAGCAGCGGCACCAGTTCGGCATCGCCCGCCGCCTCGGCGGCGGCGATGAAGCCATCCGTGCAGCCGGAGGTGCCGCGCATCGCGGTGATGACCTCCTCCCCCCGAATGAGCCCGGGATAGCGGCTGGAGCCCACGAAGTCGTCCAGTGTGGTCAGACCATGGGCAAAGGTGTTCGTCTCGTGGGACAGGCCGGCGACAGCGAAACGCATGGGAGAAGCCTTTCGTGTGTCTGTTGTTCAGCGTGGGGCAGGCCGGCGGACCGGCCGCCCGGAGCATTCCCCGCCCGCGGGCCGGGGTCCTTGCCGATACTCCGCTAGCCTTGACCCCGGCGGCGGCGGGGGCCACAATGCGGGGCAGCGGCTGCCATCCCCAGCCAGTGGAGCGGCGACACCCATGCAGACCACGGCAGACACCTACGCGACCGCACTCGCCGCACGGCGAGAGGCGTATGTGGACTGGATATTGGAGCACTTCGGCGCGCTGGAGCCCAGGATGGCCGCGACCGATGGCCGCCGCTGGGCGCTCAACCACGTGCGGCTCGTGCGCGGGCAGCAGACCGACGAGGCCAACGAGTACTTCGCGTCCCTCGTCCTGACAAAGGACGCCGACATCCACTTCATTCGGTTCCTGAAGACACTACTCGACCACCGGGCCTCGCCTCACCTGTCCGAGGCAGCCCGGGGGCGGATCGGTGAGGTCCTCACCGGCTGGCCCCGCAACGACCTGAGCAGCGTCGCCCACTGGCCCCCCCGCCACACCGAGAACCACGACCTGATGCACCTGACCATCGGCCTGTTCGCCCGGCAGCAACTGGGCGACGACCTGTCGGGTCAGGTGCGCGAGATCATGCAGGCCCTGCGCTGGCGCTTCGAGCGAGGCTGGGTCGAGTGGAACTCCGCCTGCTACCAGTGCCACTACGCCAACCCGCTCACCATCCTGGCCGACCACGCCCCGGTGACCCAGTTGCGCCGGGCCGCGCAGAACCTGCTCAACGTGCTGCTGGCCGAGCGCGCCGTGCTGGGGCTCAACGGCTTCCTCGGCGGCCCGTCGTTCCGCTGCCGCACTGCCGATGCCATGCACTCGCTCACCCGGCGCAAGGTCGCGTACCTGCAAGACAGCCGCTACGACGGGTTCCTCCCCACGGTGTGGCTGGCGTTCGGGCTGGGGGAGCCGAGGTACGACTTCGCGCAGGCCCGGCAGGAGGGGCTCGAGCCGGCCACCACCGAGTATGCCAGCAGCAACGAGCCGCGCCTGAAGCAGGATGAGGGTCTGTTCTTTGCCTGCAGCTCGTTCGCGCCGCATCCGGTGGTGGTGGCCCTGGCCGCCGAGGGGGCGACCCGCGAGGTTCTCATGTACAATGGCCAACGCTTCCTGGGCTGGCCCGGCCCGGAGCATGGCGAGGTGATGTGGCGGACACAGCGGTGGATGCCCGGCGCGCTCACCGTCTACAACACCCCCCATGTCTCGATGGGCTCGATCCACTCGTCCGGGTGGGTGTGCCAGAGCCGTTACGACCAGGTGCTATTCGCCGCGGACCCGGCGGTGGGCCTGCGGGTTGAGCTGCCGCTGCCGGCAGTGACACCGCACAAGCGGCGATACGAGGTGCGGGGGAGGGTGGTGCAGTACCGGAACTGGCTGCTGGGGCAGGGCACGCTGTTCGAGGACGGCGGCCTCACCGCGCGCCCGATGGGGCCATGGCGCCTGTACCGCGTCGGCCAGGGCCTGTGCGCCCACTATGCGCTGCCGGATTCCTACCATGTCCTGCAGGTCGCCGACCTGGATCAGTACCCCACCGAGGAGGCGTTCGTCAGGGTCCTGTCGGCACCCACGCTGGCCGGGCAGCAGGTCTGTGGCGACACCAGCAGTGGGGATCAGCTCACAGTGGATGTGCGGGACATGAGCCTCCGGATCAGCGGCGTCCCCCGGCCGCACCCCCCGGCGATGCTGCACGACTGCCCGCAGATGCAGTCCGAGTATGGCAGTGGTGAGATCACCCTCCACTCCGGGGTAGGCTCGGTGACCTTCTCTGCCGACGCAGGCGCAGAGCACTGAGGACGCCGTGCGCACGTTGCTGCTTCAGGGGAGGGTGACGAGGCGGACGCAGTTGTTGCCGAAGTCGGCCACGTAGAGGTGCTTGCCATCCGGCGCCAGGGCCAGGCCGGCGGGACAGGCGAAGGCGCAGCGGTCGCCACTGCCGTCACTGAGCCCGGGACTGGGCTTCTGCACGTCCACGACGCCGGCCAGGAGCGTCTGCGGGCCAGTGGGGCGGGCCACGAGGCAGTGGGCGCCGGCGTCGGAGAAGATCAGGCCGCCGGCCACAGCAATCCCCGTCGGCAGCTTCCAGAAGGGTGGGTTCCCCAGGCCGGGCAGGGGCGCGACGGAGGCTCCGTTGACGACGAGGACGCGGGCGGTGCCGGGGTCGGTCACGTACACCGTGCCCCCGGCGAGCGCGAGGCCGAACGGCGCCTTGGCCCCGGCGGCGGACAGATCGGCCACGGTGCTCGTGACTCCCTGGGGCGTCACCCGGCGCAGCTTGAGGTTGCCCGAGTCCACCACCAGCAGACTCCCGTCAGGAGTGCGGCACAGGCCGGTCGGATAGCGGAAGCGGGCAGTGGAGCCGGGGCCGTCGGCAAAGCCGCCGGTGGGCAGGCCGGTCTCGTCAGTCGGTGTGTCGCCCCCGGCCAGCGTGCCCACTTGCCCTGCCCGCAGATAGCGGAGCCGGTGGTTGCCGGTGTCGGTGAAGACGATGGCGCCATCGGGCGCCACAGCCACGCCTGAGGGGTTCGACAGCAGGGCGGTGGCGGCCGGGCCATCCCGAAAGCCGCCCACGACAGTGGCCGTCGGGCCGCTGCCGGCGAGCGTGATGACCGCGCCGCCGGGGCTGACCTGGCGCAGGCGGTGGTTGCGGCTGTCGGTCACGATGAGTACGCCGCCGGGCCCGAGGGCCAGGGCGTTGGGGCCGTCGAAGCGCGCCTCGGCGCCCGTGCCGTCCTGCAGGCCACTCTCACCGTTGCCGGCCAGGGTGCTGACCTGCACGGCCGGGTTGCCCGATAGCGGCGGTGGGGGCATGCCGCCGCCCCCGCCCGGTCCCCCGCCCGCGTCAGTCTTCGGCTCGTGCACCAGCCCGTACCAGTAGCCGACCAGCACCACCGTGCAGGCGAGCACGATCACCAGGGCGGCCAGGGCCGGCGACATTCGTTGCTTCACGCGTTACGGCATCCTTTCCGGTGTGCCTCAGGGCCCGAACAGGCCGCGCAGTCGCGCCGCGAGGGTCAGCGGGGCGCGGACCAGACGGCTGTCCTTGCCCTCACCCATTCGGCTGTAGAGCGCCCCGCCGTAGTCGGCCAGGCAGTCGGGGACCACCTTGACCTTCGCGATGGGCCGGGCCTCACCCAGGCGCGACGGGATGCGCCAGACGGTGTCGGTGTCACAATACAGCGGCCGCCCCCGCAACAGGATCAGGCGGCCATCGGTGCGCATCCAGTCCGTCAGCGTCCGCGGCTCGCCCCCGGCCGGCGGGACGCACCGCACGACCCGGCCCCCCATGGGCGGGTTCATCTCCTCCGACGGGGCCGTCCAGTAGAGCATGTTGCGGGCGAGCACGGCCTCCTGCAGGCCCTCGGCGCGCACGACCTCCTCGGCGACCCCGCCCCCCACGGGCGCTCGCGAGACTGTCATCGTCGGCCGGCCATATTGCTGGCCGAAGTGCTGCAGCCAGTACACGCGCCCGTCCCGTTCGCCCAGCAACCGGCCGGGGAAGTGCGTGTCGGCACTTTCCGAGACCGCCAGCAGCGTGCGGCCCTGGCCGTTGCGGTCGGCCGCGCAGATCAGGCTGAGGGGCTGCATCACCGGCACACAGGCGATGCCCGGGGTGGGGGAGGGCCGCGTCTCAGCCCAGTAGAGACGGTCGCCGGTGACCAGCAGCCCCTGAGGCGACTTCAGGCCCTGCACGAGGCTCTGGGGCGCGCCGCCCCCCCGGCCCGCGCGCCACAGTTGCCCGGAGTTCGGCTGCTTGTCCTCAGTCAGGTAGACAATGTCCCGGCCCGCGGCGGCCACGGAGCGAATGTCGACAGCCGTGGCGACCGGCTGCCCCTCGCGTCCCACACGCCCCGCGCGCAGCAACGTGGCCTGGCCGTTCTCCGGCTGGCTCACCCAGTAGATGCCACTCCCCGAGGCGCACAGCAGCTTCACCTCGCCCGGTGGCGCGGCGGCCGGCCGGTGCAGTCGCACGTGGGTGGCCGCGAAGACCACCAGCAGCACCGCCAGGATGAGGAACAGGGGCTTACGCATGATAGATGTCGCTCACGGCGCGCCGCCGATCTCCCGCAGCTTGGCCTCGGCCTGCTTCTCCGCCCGCCGCACCTTGCCCCGGGCCCGGATCTGGTCGAGCGCCGCGTCTTCGTCGTCACCGGCGGCCACTGGCAGCGCGTCACGAGCGGCCCGGGCGGACGTGAGCGCCTGCCGGTACGCCCGGCGCGCCATCTCCAGCCGGCCGAGGGACCGCAGGAAGTCGCCGATGCCGATGAGCGCCGTCGGGTCGCCGCCCGCAGCCATGGCCCGCAGCGCCGTCTCGGCCGCGGCCGCCGCCTCGTCCGTGCGGCCCCGCTGGGCGTAGAAGGTCATCATCTTGTTGGCGGTCTCGCTGGCCAGCGGGTCGGCCGCGTAGGTCGTCACCAGCAGCTCATACGCCGACCGCATCTCGCCCTCGTCATCCATGGCCATGGCCAACGTGAGCATGCGCTCGGCCACCAGCGGCCCGAAGGGACTGGCGGGGTAGTTGCGCAGCAGTTCGTGGCCGTACTGCAGGGCGGAGCGGCGGTTGATGACCTCGCCCTGCGGGCCGGCCTGCGGGGCCCTGCGGTCGTCCACCACCTGCGCCGCGGCGCGGATCAGCTCGTAGTAGGCGTTGTCGGCCCAGGGGCTCTCCGGGTAGGTGAAGGCCACCGTCCGGAGCTGGTCCACCTTGTGCTGGAGGCCCTTGACGCGCTCCCTCTCCAGGAAGTCGCGACGGACTGGGTAGCCGATGTAGTTGGCGTAGGCGGGCCCGAAGAGGTAGGCCACCGGCACGCGGCCGTAGGCCGCGAAGACCTGCTGGTGGGCCAGGCGCAGGTCAGGCAGTGCCGTGCGGTCGGACTCCAGCGCGACCAGTTGCTGCATGCGGACCGCAACCCCCGACCCCACGTACAGCAGCAGCCCCAGCCCCACCGCCACTGCGGTGCGGGCGATCGAGCGCCACTTGACCGGGCTGGCTGGACGCCCCACCGCGCGGGCAGCGATCCACGCCAGCACCGCCCCGCCCAGGCACAGCAACGCCTTGCTCGCGAGTAGATCATCCCCGGCGGCCGGCACTTCGGCCAGCTTGTTGGCGTAGGCGTGGAGCGTCAGCAGCGGATTGAGGGCCGTGCCCAGCAGGGCATCCCCCGCCCAGACCGCCCCGGCCACGGCGAAGCCCACGACCGGGCTATGCCAGACGGCGGCGACAGCCAGGCTGAGCATGGACAGGAAGAACACCGACGGCAGCCCCGCCAGGACGACCGCGGACAAGTCGTAGTCCGACTTCAGGCCGACGCGATAGACCAGCAGCATCACGGCGATGAGGGCGGCGAGGAAGAGATACATCGTCACCAGGCGCGCCAGGACCGTCCGCGCGAACGGGACAGGACGCGAGAAGACGATGTCCTCGAGGCGGTTGCGGTACTCGGGGGCCAGGACATGGGCGCACAGGAAGGCGGCGAACAGCGGCGCCGCCAGTTCGGTCGTCCGGGCCACGAAGGCGGCGTTGCCCTCGGTCAGCGATTTCATCGCCATGTGCCAAAACAGCATGAGCTGGCTCGCCACCAGCGGCACCACGAACAGCCAGTAGCTGTTGAGCACCACCAGCCGTGCGTTGTAGCGCAGCAGATCGGGCGAATAGCGGCGGGCGGGGGAGTTAGCCACGGGGCCCCGCCCCCTGGCCCTGCGGCGGCAGTAGCGGCGTCAGCTTCTGCACCAGCCCCTCCCACACTCCGGCCGGCAGGCCATTCCAGTGCAGTACCACGCGGCGCTCGTCATCGGCCAGGAACACAGTCGGCAGGTCCGACAGCTCGTAGGCCTCGGCCAACGGCGCGGAGTCGCCCAGCTTCTCGGCCCAGTGGCAGCCGGTATCGGTCAGCATCGGGAAGCGGTAGCCGCGCTCGCGCGCCACGCGGCGGGCGACCGACCAGTCGTCCGCCAGGCAAATGGCGGCCACGCGCAGGCCCCGGGGGCCGTACTGCAGGTGCAGCGTCTGCAGGTTGGCCAGCACCGCCGCCGACTCCGGGCGCGCGGGTGACCAGAAGGCGATCACCAGCGGGGCCGGGCCGAGGTCGTGCAGGCCCGTGCGCCGGCCGTACTGGTCGGGTAGCCAGAAGCCGGGCAGCACCTGGTTGCGGATGGACTGGCCGGCCATCGCCTGGGCCAGCGGCTTGGGATGGAAGGGGGGGTCGTGGCGGCCCATGACCAGGGCGTGCGCGGAGATCAGCCCCAGCAGCAAGCACCCGGCCGCGGCCCCGGCCAGCGGCGGCGACCACGGGCGAGTAACGCGTCCGCGCCAGCGCGTCACCTGCATCGTCAGGGCCAGCAGACCCGCCGTGAGCACCAAGTAGGGCACGGCGTTCTGGGTCAGGGCGAAGTCGAAGATGCGGGAGAGGTAGTCGCGGCCCAGCAGGATCAGCAGCCAGTACAGCGCGACGATCGCGACCGACAGCAGGTTGGGACACAGCACCGTGACACAGTAGGCCAGGGCGCTCACGTAGAGCAGTGCCGGCAGGCCCGCCGTGAAGGCATGCACGGGCGCGCCCAGCGAGAAGCGGCTGCCGCTGCCGGCAGGAAGCGGGCCGCCCACGAAGAGCTGCGCCAGCCAGGCCGCGACGATCAGCACGGCGTAGGCCAGCAGCACGAACGCGAAGCTGCCCAGGAAGCGGACCAGCAGGCGGCTGACGGCGGGCTGGGGACGGGACTCGATGCTGTCCACGGCCCCCGACATCGCGTCCAGACGCGCCGCGACGGCCATCAGCGGCAGGGCCGCGAAGCCGACGAGCAGCACTCCGAGGCGCCAGGCCCGGTACGCGGCCAGCGAGGGGCCCAGGCCGGAGCCGAGCCCCGCGATGACCCCGGCGCAGCCGCACAGGACCAGCAGCGCCCACCCGAGCCGCGAGCGGCGGGGGACCAGGAACTCATAGCGCAGCCACGCGCGCCAGGCGCTCCAGTCCAGTCCTGTCGCGCCGGCGACGCTCTGCGTCCTGTCGGTTGGGGGTGCTGCTACGGCCATGACGGCTACGTTACTCCGTGGGTTGTTGGGGCCCGACCTAGGCGGCTGAGTCGGCTCCCGCGCGGGCGCGGGCGGCCTCGATGATGCCAATGTAGGCATCCTCGAGCGTCGGCTCGACCGACACCGCTCGCGGGTGGTCCACCTCATCGGCCAGTAGACGGATGGCGACACCGTGGGCGCCGCGGAACACGCCGGTGAAGGTGTAGGCGGCCTTCAGGCGCGGGATCTCGTCCACCTCGACGTCAATGCTCCAGACCTTGCCCCGGGTGTCGTCTATGAGGCCCTCGACGGTGCCCTTGCGCAGCAACTCGCCCTGCCAGAGGATCACCAGTTGGTCGGCGGTGGCCTCCACGTCGGCGACGATGTGGGTGGACACGATGATGACGCGGTCGTGCCCGAGCTCGGCCAGCAGGCTGCGAATGCGAATGCGTTCCTCGGGGTCCAGGCCGGCGGTGGGCTCGTCAATGATGAGCAACTGGGGGGACACGAGGAGGGCGGCGGCGATGCCGACCCGCTGCTTCATGCCGCCGGAGAGCTTGTCCACGTAGCGGTCGCGGAAGCCCTGCATGTTGACCTGGTGCAGGACCCGGTCCACGATCTGCTGGCGCTCCCCGGCCTGCGCGACATCGGACAGCAGCGCCAGGTAGTCAAGCTGCTCGGCCACGGTCAGGCCCGGGTAGAAGCCGAAATCCTGCGGGAGATAGCCCAGGAAGCGGCGGATGGCCGCGCGGTCGTGGCGCACGTCCAGGCCATTGACCTTCGCCGTGCCCGCGGTGGGCTCCAGCAGCGTCGCCAGGATGCGCATGAAGGTCGTCTTCCCCGAGCCGTTGGGCCCCAGGAGGGCGAAGACACCGTCACCGAAGTCCATCGTCAGGGATTTGAGGGCGCGCACCCCGCCCTCGTAGGTCTTGCTGAGGCCCTCGATCTGGATTTGCAGTGCAGACTCCCCTATGGTAGGTGAGATGATAGGCGTGGACGCCCGCGCCAGTCTACCCCATGGCGACGGTTCTGTAAACGTCCCCGCGCCCGACGAGGTGCCCTGGCCGTACAGCGTCGCCCCACAGAGCCTGCGCGCGTCAGATCCGGTTCAGCAGGGCCTTCAGCCTGAGCATCGGCAGGCCCCGCTCCCATTCGCTGATGATGCGGGCCGCGTTGGCCTCGGCCATGATCGCTCCCGCCGGGCCCCCCTGCACCAGCGCCAGCAGCTTGGTCAGCTCCTCACCCCAGCCCTGGTAGCGCGCGGCGGCCTCCCTGTCATCGGGCACCAGCGCGAGGAAGCGCTGCACGTCGGCCTGCTTCTGCGCCAACGGCCAGGCCGTCAGGACGGGATCAGTGAAGGCGAAGGCTGCCAGCTCCTGCCGCAGCGCCGTCCCCCGGGCCTGCAGATCAGCTCGGGCGGCCTCGTTCTTGACGCCGGCGTCGTCGAAGAAGATGAACCGGAAATCCCGCAGTGTCGGCTGGAGGTCGAAGGCCGTGTCGGTGCCATAGCTGCCCACGGAGAAGCCCGCCTTGACGGTCTGCTCGGGTAGCCACAACATCGCGCACGGCCCGGCGCCCTTCTGTGTCGTCCCGACGTAGCCTGCGTCATAGAGGCTGTCGTAGTAGAACGTCCACCATTCGCTCGCGAGGTCCAGCTCTGCCCGCTGGCCCTGCTTCAGGTCCCGTGTGGGTGTGCAGACGTGGCGGTCGGAGTCACTGACATACGCCGACGGGTAGCAACGGGTGACGACGCGGACGGAGGTGAGCGTCTGCCGGGGCTCCAGCAGTACCTGCGCGTACAGGCAGTCGCCGCCGGCCAGGGCCACGAAACGGATGCGCACCAGCGCGAGGGGCGTGTCGAAGACGAAGTCAGCGGTCCCGCGGTCCCCGGAACTGCGCCCGGTCAGCGAGTGGATCGGCGTACTGCCGATGCTCTGCCCGTTGAGCTGCAGATCGAAGAAGCCGCCCGCGTACCAGTTGCAGTCCACCGGCTGCGGCATGCCGATGTAGCCCTCACCGGGGATGGCCACTCCGGGCCGCTTCGCGTCGCGCGCGACCCCGTAGCGCAGGCCGTAGGTCCGCTTGCCGGTGTCGAGCGTGATGATCTGTCGCACGCCCTCCAGGCCGACCGTGTGGGCGGGGGCCCCGGGACCGATGGTGATGGTCTGCACACCGGAGTCCGAGACGAGCACCTGCGCCGGCAGCAGGCTGCACAGCAGCAGGGCGAGGCAGATGGCCAGTGCTGCGTCCCGCGAGAGACCGGTCTGCCCCTGTAGGGCGGGCGGCCTCGCCTGCCCTTTCCCCTCGCGCGCGGGCGGGGCCGCCCGCGCTAATGGGTGACGGAGCGCATTCGGGCGACACGGTACTTCAGCCAGGCGATGGGTGGTCATGGCGCCCCTCCTCAGATGCGATCCAGCAGCGCCTTCAGGCGCGCTTCCCCGACGGTCTTCTGCAGCGTCGTCGCCAGGCTCTGGAGGGCCAGGTCCAGCCGCGTCCACTGCGCCGCGTCCAACGACCCGGCTGTCGTCCTCATGGCTGCCAGACGGGCCGCGTAGTCGTCCAGTCGTCGCTTGACCTCGGCGGCGGCCGCCGGGTCCTTCTCCTTCTGGCGCGCGGCGTCGAGGGAAGCGAGCAGCCTCTCGACCTCGGCGAACGCCGCCGTGGCCAGTTGGGCGTAGCTGGTCTGCGCGAAGCCCTCAGCGCTGTACACTGCGATGGGGCCGGTGCGTCCGCCCTTGCGGAAGTCCGCCGACAGCTTGCCGATGATCTCCGGCGTCCCTGACAGCACGAGGTGGGCGAAGCGCTCGGGGTCGTGGAAGCCGAGGGTGGTGTCCACACGCGCCCAGGTAGTGCAGGCCTGCGCGCCGACGTTGCGGTCGCGGCTGATGTTGAAGCCCACGATCTGGCCTACGCGTGGTCGGGCCTTCATCGGTCCCCACGGCACGGCCATCTCAGCCGACCAGCCGTCCGTGCCCGCCCATGTCTTCACCTGCGCGTTGCTGTCCCACGTGGTCGTCATGCCCTCGCCGTCGTAGAGGCTGCCGGCGACGCTGAAGGCCAGTTGGTAGTAGCGACCATGCGTGTGCTCGGGCTCGATGAAGACCTCGACGGTCTCGCTGCGGAAGATGTCATGCTCATCGTGGGCGTTGCGCACCGGGGTGACCTTAGCCATCAGCGGTTCATCGCACGTGAGGCCGAAGTAGAGGTTGTCGTCATCCCACAGTACGCGGAAGAACGTCTGGGGGTCGGCGGTCTGCCCCGACTCGTAGTGGACGAAACCTCCGACCAGCGGGGCCTGCTGCCAGGCGGCGTCATCGAGCTTGCCGTCGAGCCGCAGGGCGGGGGCCTGTGCCCCGCCGACCTTCGGGCACGGATAGACATTGATCGGGTAGCTGTCGGTGGCCGGGACCGGCCGGGCCAGCGCGAGCAGCAGTATCACGGCGCTGCAGTGCCTCATGCTTACCACCTACTTCACGCTGAATTGCGCGGTCGAGGTCTGGCCGGTATACAGGTCCGTCGCGCTGACACTCCACGTGCCTGCGGGATCGTTGTAGGCCACGGGCACATCCACCGTCGCGCCCTGCGCGTCCACCAGGGCCACGCGGGCTGCCCAGTCGGCGCTCTGCCCGTTCGGGAGCTTCACCGTCACCTTCACCGCCTGCCGCCCCTGCGGCAGCACGGTCGCCAGCCGTACCCGCTGCACGCTGCCCCGCACGGCGGCCGGAGCGGCCTTGAGCGTCACGGGCTTGAGTGGCTCCGCCGCGAAAGCGAAGAACTGCGCCCGGGACGGCGTGAGCGTCACCGTGAAGGACGACTGCTTGCCCAGGCTGCGACGGCCCTTGAGGTCGTAGACAACCCGTGGCTGCGGCAGCCGTATGATTGCCTGGTCGGCGGCGCCGCCGTGGCGGAAGATCGAGACGATCTGCACCGGGCCGTTCGCCCAGCGCGTGACTTCGACGTTCCGCAGGCGGCGGCCCTGGGCGTCGCACAGGTCGAGCGCCGGCTTCACTGTCGCCTGTTCCAGGGCGGTGCGGAGCAGGCTGGCTGCCCGCTCGGGCGTGGTCTCGACGCCGAGCTTGGGGTAGCTCGCGAGCGCCAGGTTGAGCAGCAGCGTCCGCCCCTTGCCGAAGCTGTTGGTCAGCCACAGGGGAGCCTTGCCGGCAGCGCCGGCCGGTTGCGCTCCGGCCGCCTCGACGCCGGGATCCGCGCGAACCTTCTCGACGGACAGGTCGCCGATCTGCCCGTCGGCGAGGGCGGCCTCGGACGTGCCCGTGCGCTTGATCCCGAAGGCATCATCCAGTTGCCCGGCTGTCAGCGGCTTGACATGCCCGTCATAGATGGCCGGGCGCACGTCGGCGATCAGTGTGCCGCCATTCTGCACGTACTGGCGGAAGAGCTGAGCCTCCTGGGCCCCCATGGCCTGCGTCAGCGGCAGGATGATGGCCTTGAACTTACTCAGGTCCACCTCACCCAGGCGCATCTGCCGGTCGGTGAAGTAACGGAAGTTGAGCCCCAGCTCCCGCAGCGCGGCATGGCAGGCGGCGTGGTTGGCCTCGTAGCCGCCGTAGCTGGGCGACGACTGCACCTTGGCGGCATATGCCGAAGGCTGGGAGTACAGGATGCCGATGCCATCGGTCTGCATGTCGGACTGCAGCAGCAGGTCGCCGAGGCCGTCGCGCACGATCTGGGTGTCGCGCAGGATCTCCTGCACGGCGGGATAGGGGTCGAGGCTCGGGGCCAGCCAGCCGTGGAAGCGGCCAATGACTTCCCAGCGCCACCACCACACGGCATCACACCCGCGCGTGACCATCCGCCAGTACTTCTCCAGCAGCGAGTCGGCGTCTTTGGTGTAGCCCATCCAGTTGGCGCGCGGGAAGTCACGCGGGGCGATGGAACGCAGCACCTCATCGGCCGTGCCCGGATACGGCGACCAGAAGGTGTTGTAGCGCACGAAGCCATCGAGGTCGTCGGCGCTGGTGAAGGTGCCAGCGCCCTCGAAGCCGCAACGGCTCTGCGGGTCAATGGTGCGGAAGCCCTTGCCGAAGCGCTCGCACAGCTTGCAGAAGTTGTAGGACTGGTAGGCCTGCCGGTCGTACCAGCGCGGGAAGTTGCCGGACTGCAGGGCCTCCGCCTCCTCGTTGTCAGTCGGCGTGCTCAGTTGCACCTGGTCGAAGCTCGCGTACTGGCTGCCCCACGAGGCGTTCAGTGCCGCGATGTCCTTGTACTGGTCCTGCAAGTAGCGCTGGTAGGCGGCGAGGCACTGCGGACTGAGGCACGAGCCGCGCACCGCGATCTCATCGCCCAGCGAGTAGACGAACACGCCGTGCTGGCGCGCGGGCAGGTGCTTCTGCACGACCTCGTCCACGCGCGCCTGGATCGCGGCCTCATCGTTCCAACAGGAGGGCTTCATCACTCCCTGTTCGTCTCGGCGGTTGGCGATGTCGGTGGTGTAGGGGATCCAGGCAATGTCCTGGGCGGCGAGGTACGGCGGGGGCGTGCCGCCGCCCAACTGCAAGGTGACGCTGTTGCGGGCCAGGCTCTCTTCGGCGACCGGCGCGAGATTCCCGCGGGGAGTGTCCCACATGACGAAGTTGAACTGACCGCGATGGCGCTTGACGACATGGGCGAACTGCCAGGCCGAAGCGACCTCGTGCTGCCAGCCCGGAGCCGCCGCCTCGACAAGGGCCGCACGCACCGTCACCAGCATCGGCATCCACGGCTCGAGCTTGACGGCAAAGGGGGTCTCAGGCTGCGCGGGAATAGCCTGCCGCACCAACTCGCGGCCCCGGCGGTCGAGCAGACTCACCACGACGGTCTGGCCGGCCGTCGGCGCGTCACCGGCCAGTGTCACTACACCAGAGAGCGTATCGCCGATCTCGCCCCAGTCGCGCTCGAGCTTCACGCCGCCGACGGACTGGGTGCTGGTGACTGTGAACGGCAGCGCGCCGAAGGCCGCCACGCTCTTCCCGGTGCGGGCGATCACATCGCAGAAGTAGTTCCCGGCCGGCAAGACGGAGAGGTTGACCTTCGCTCCCGCGGCGAGCATCCCGGCGGGCAGCGGGAAGTCCTGTGTCCAGCCATCGTCGCGGCGCAGCCGCACCCGCATGCTGACACCGGCCCCGGCCGGCAAGCCCTCGGCGGCTATGGTCAGGGGGTTCCGCGCCGCCTGGCGGCGGTCCACGGTGGTTGCCGGCATGGACAGCTTGAGCCGGACCTGCGGCTCTTTGCCCGCTGCCCACAGGATCGCCTTGCCCACACCCATGTCCCACTCGTCATAGGCGACCTCCCAGCCCGGACGGTACTCGATGGTCGGCGTCCGGGTGATCCGCACCCCCCGGCCCTTCAGGACAGCGAAGGCAAGCGCGTCGGGCACGTCGCCCAGAAACGCGGGCAACTGCGCCAGCCGGTTCTTCTCCTTGAGGAGGCGCTTGTCATCAGTGCTGACGAGCACCAGCCCGGCGCCCTCGGTCACGGCCTCGATCATCGCGTACTGCTGGTCTACGGGCATCAGCTCGGGTGAGACACCCATGAACACGAAGGCATCCCATTTCTGCGCGAGCAGGCGCGTCATGCGGCGCAGGCCATGCTCGCCCCCGTGCCAGTCGTCCCTGGTGGTGTCCACGAGGCGTCCCCAGAAGACCATCTGCGGCTCGAAGTCGAAGCGCTGCTTCAGCTCGATGACCTCGCGCGCCGCCGTGCCCCGGCCGTTGAGGAAGAACAGCACGCGCGCCTTGCCGAGGGCATAGGGGGTCGCCCAGTCGGTGTGGGTCGTGACGAAGGTGCTGTTGACGCTGTGGTCCGCTTCCACCTCGTCGGCGTCCTGGGCGAGGCCGAGTGAGGCCACGATCAGCAACAGCACCAGCGGGAGTGCTACGGTCTTCATGGGGTGAGGCTCCCTCCTTCGGGTTGCCGCAGGGGCGGCGCATCGCGCCCCAGAACGGCCGGCTTCGCCCTGAGGGGGTGGTCCTCCTCCTCGCCGTCGCGCACATGAAGCGACCTACACACGGAGGAGAACCCGCCCCGCGCGGCGTACACTACCTCCAGTACCGGGCCGCGCGCTCCCGGACCGTGACCCGCCGCGCTTCTGGCCCGGCCTCGACAGGAGTCTCCCATGACAGTCTCAATCACCCTCGGCTTCGTGCCGTCCTATCGGCGCTGGAGCGACTGGACGGAGCAGATGCGCCGCGAGAGTCTGCAGGCCTTCGCGCAGCTCCCCGGTGTGCGCGTCGTGGCTCCCTCGGTCGCCCCGGCCGAGGCCGCGCCCGACCCCGCCACCGGCGCCACGGCCTATGGCGCCGTGCACACGCTCGACGAGGCCGATGCCGTCGCGGACTTCTTCGCCCGCGAGCGCGTGGACGGCCTCGTGCTATGTCCGCTGGACTTCGGCGATGAGCGGTCGGCGGCGAAGGTGGCCGAGAAGCTGCGCGTGCCGGTGCTGCTGTACGCCACCAAGGAGCCACCGGGAGCGCCCGGCCCGGGCCTGCTGCGGGTGTCGGACTCGTACTGCGGGAACCTCTCCATGGCCGCCGGGCTGCACCGCCGCCGCCTGCCGTTCCGCTTCGCGGGGGTGTTCTTCCCCGCTGAGCCGGGCTTGCGGGCTGAAGCGCAGGCCTTCGTGCAGGCCGTCGCCGTCGCCAAGGGCCTGCGCTATGCCCGCATCGGGCAGGTCGGGGTGCGGCCGCAGACCTTCGAGACCGTGGCCTATGATGAGATCGCCATGGCGCGCAAGTTCGGCCAGAACGTGATCTACGCCAACCTGGTTGACCTGCTGACCGAGGCGCGCGGCCTGGCGGATGGCGACCCGGCGGTGCAGGAGATCGTAGCCGACATGCGCCGCACCATCGCGGCGCTCACGGTGGCCGATGACTACGTGCTCAAGGCCGCGAAGCTGGAGGCGGCGCTGGCGGCGTTCTGGCAGCGCCAGGGCCTCTCGGTCATGACCATGCAGTGCTGGCACAGCATCCAAAGTGAGTACGGCATCTCCCTGTGTGCGCTGTTCGGGCGGCTGACCGGGCGGCATCTGCTCACGGCCTGCGAGGCGGATGTGATGGGCGCGCTCTCGATGCTCGCCCAGTACCAGGCGTCCCTCGGAGAGCGGCTGCCGCACTTCGTGGACTGGACGATCCAGCACCGTGACGACCCCAACCGCCTGCTGGCGTGGCATTGCGGCAATGCGCCGGTGTGCCTGGCGCGCAACCCGGCCGAGGTGGCCCTGCGGTCGCGGGCGGACATGACCGGCGCCGAGCCGATTGCCCCCGGCGACCCGAAGGCCGGCCTGTACCAGTTCCAGCTCCAGCCCGGCCCCGTGACCTTCTGCCGGATGGCGGAGTATGATGGCGACTGGAAGATGCTCATTGCGCGGGGGGAGATCATCCCCTCGGATGAGACCCTCGCCGGGACATGGAGCTGGGTGGAGGTCCGCGACCACGCCCACCTGTACCGCACGCTCGTGGAGGAGGGCTTCGTGCACCATGCCAGCATGATGCACGGCGACCAGGTCGCGGCGTTGACCCGGGCCTGCGAGTTCCTCGATCTGCAACCCATCATCGTGGAGTAGTGACGCAAGCATGGCCAATCTGGACATCGTCGGGCTGGGCCTGGCCACGCTCGACGTGCTGATGCGAATGGGCGACATGCCCACCTGGGACACGCCTCAGGGGATGAGCGACTTCGGGCTCGATGGCGGTGGGCCGGTGGGCACCGCCTGCGTGGCCGCCTCTCGGCTGAGCGCGCGGGTGGGCTTCATCGGCACTGTCGGCAACGACCTCGTGGGCGAGCTGAAGACCCGCTTCCTGGCGGACTACGGCGTGGACCTGAGCCACCTCGTGCCCGTGGACAGCCCCGAGCGGCAAGTGGTCGGTGTCTATGTCCACGCGCAGAGCGGCGAGCGCCTGTTCTCCGCGCTGGCGGGTCTGCACACGACGCCTCTGCCGATGGCGGCGCTGGACCGGGCCTACATCACCTCGGCCCGCTTCCTGCACCTCGACGGCTTCTACCACGACTGCGCGCTGCAGGCGGCCCAGTGGATGCACGAGGCCGGCGGCCGCGTCTGCATGGACTGCCGCCGCACCGATGACCTCACCGTCCCGGCCCCGACGCTGGAGTTGCTCCGGCATGTGGACATCCTCGTCTGCGGCAACGGCTTCTGCCGGGCACTGACCGGCGAGACGGACCTGGAGCGGGCCGGACCGGCGGTGCTGGCCCATGGGCCGCAAGTGGTCGTGGAGACCCACGGCGAGGCCGGCAGCTTCACCTTCACCGGCGACGAGGCATTTCACACACCTGCCTTCGCGGTCGAGGTCCTCGACACGACCGGCGCGGGCGACGTATTCCACGGCGCGTATCTCGTGGGGCAGTTGCACGGCTGGGACCTGCGCCAGACGGCGCAGTTCGCCGCGGCGGCCTCGGCGCTCAAATGCACCAAGCTTGGCGGCCGGCGCGGCATCCCGACATATGCCGAGACGATTCGCTTCCTGCACGAGCGAGGGGTGGCGCTGCCGGACGGCGAAGAGGCGTAGGACGGGGCCTCGCTGGTACGCCCGACACTCTTGTCGGGCGCATCGCCCCGTCGCCCGACAGGAGTGTCGGGCGTACCCCCGTCCTGCAGACTGTGTAGGAGGGGTCACCGACCCCGACCGGGTGCCAATGACGACGCAAAGGCGGCAAGTTGCATGAAGATCACAGACGTGAAGGCGCTGGCAGTCAAGGGGCGGCACTGGCCGCGCTTCCCGATGGTGTTCGTCGAGGTCTACACCGACGAGGGCATCGTGGGGGTAGGGGAGGCGCTGGCTTTCCAGGCCACCGGGGTGATGGAGTCGGTCGTGCAGATCGGTGGTTGGCTGCGGGACGAGAACCCGCTGCAGATCGAGCGCCTGTGGGAGCGGTGCTTCCGGCGCGGGGCAGGCATGGCGGCGCTCAGCGGCATCGAGATCGCCCTGTGGGACATCCTGGGACAGGTGGCCGGGCTGCCCATCTACCAGTTGCTCGGTGGCGCGTGCCATGGCCGGGTGCGCGTGTACGCCGACGGGTTCTTCCGCGGCGCGGACCCGACCCCGGAGGCCTATGGCGACAAGGCCGAAGCGGCCGTCGCCACCGGCCTGACGGCGCTCAAGCTGGACATTGACGACTTCCTGTACCTGGGCGAGCGCCCAGCGCTCATCCGCTGCCACGGCGCCGACCTGGGCCGGCACATCACCAACGCCGAGATCCGCCAGGTCGCCGCCAGCGTCGCGGCCATCCGCGAGCGCCTCGGCCCGGATGTGGACCTCGCCCTGGACTGCCACTGGGCTTTCGATGTCCCCTCGGCCCTGCGGCTGGGGCGGGCGCTGGAGCCGTACGGGCTGATGTGGCTCGAAGACCCCACGCCCTCGGCCAGCGCCCCGGCGCTGGCGAAGCTGGCGAGCGAGCTACCCGTGCCGCTGTGCCTGGGCGAGGCGCTCGCGACGCGCTTTGAGTTCCGCGAGATACTGGAACGCGGCGCCGCCCATATCATCATGCCCGATGTCGCCAGCAGCGGCGGCCTCCTGGAGATGAAGAAGATCGCCGCCCTGGCCGACACGTACTATGTGCCGATGGCGCCGCACGACATGGTGGGGCCGGTGGCCACCGCCGCCTCGGTGCAGCTCTGCCTCACCATCCCCAACCTGCTCATCATGGAGCACCAACTGACCGACGTGCCGTGGCGGCATGAGCTGACCGACGAGCCGCTGCTGGTGCAGGACGGCCACTATGCCGTGCCCACCCGCCCGGGGCTGGGCCTGAAGCTCAACCACGACGCCGTGCGCAAGTACCGGGCCGAGTAGTCTGTTCCGTGGAGGAAGACCTATGCCGAACGATGTCGTAGCACTGCTGATCAACGGTGAGCGCGTGACCACCGGCCGCACCTTCGCGGTCGTGGACCCCGCCACCGAAGAGACCATCGCGCAGGTGGCCAACGCCGGCGTGGCCACCATGCAGGCAGCCCTTGCCGCCGCACAGGGGGCCTTTGCCTCCTGGGCGCAGGCTCCGCACGCCGAGCGCAAGGCCGCCGTCCTGCGCCTCACCGACCTGCTTGAGCGCGAGCGGGAGCGCCTGGCCGGCCTGCTGGTGCGCGAGGCCGGCAAGACCTGCGACGTCGCCTCGTACGAGGTGACCTGTCTGATCGGGTCGCTGCGGTACTTCATCGAGGAAGCCGAGCGCCTGCGGCAGGATGTGATACCCGACCCGACTGGCCGCTTCCTGCACTACACGCTGCGCCAACCGCTGGGTGTCGTCGTGGGCTTCCTGGCGTGGAACTACCCGCTGCTGAACCTGGGCTACAAGCTGGGCCCCGTGCTGGCCTCCGGCTGCACGGCGGTCATCAAGCCCTCGCAGCACACGCCGCTGGCGACGCTGGCGGTCGGGGAGTTGCTGGCCGAGGCGGGCGTGCCGGCGGGCGTCGTCAATGTCGTGGCGTGCGATGACCGAGCCACGGGCGATGCGCTGCTGCAGAGCCCGGTCCCCTCGCTCATCACGATGATCGGCTCGACGGCCTCGGGCGTGAAGCTCATGAACACGGCGGCCACGACCATCAAGCACTTCTCGCTCGAGCTGGGCGGGAATGCCCCGGCGCTGGTCTACCCGGACGCCGACCTGGCCGACGCGGCGGTGCGGATCGTGAACCTGAAGTTCAGCAACACCGGGCAGGTCTGCGTGGCCCCCAACCGGGCGTTGGTGCATGAGGCGGTGTACGAGGAGTTCCTGAAGCTGGCGGCAGAGCGCGCCGCGCAGTTCACGCTCGGCAGCGGCAAGAGCGACCGCCCGCTGATGGGACCGCTGATGACCCCGGGGGCGCGCGACCACATGCTGGCGCTCGTGCAGGAGGCCGTGGCCGAGGGCGCACAGATCGTGTGCGGCGGTCGGCGTCCCGAGCAGCCCGCGCGCGGGTACTATGTGGAGCCGACGATCCTGCGCGATGTCCGCATGGACATGAAGATCGCCAACCAGGAGATCTTCGGCCCGATCCTGCCGGTCATTCGCACCACCGACGCCGACGACATGGTGGCGATGGGCAACGCCACAACCTACGGCCTGGCCGCCTATGTCTTCACCCAAGACCTGAGTACGGCGCTGCGCGCGGCCGAGGGCCTGCAAGCAGGAAGCATCTGCATCAACGAGCCGCACTTCGGGGTGCACCTGCCCCACAGCGGCCTCAAGCAAAGCGGCGTGGGGCTGGACCGCTCGACCTACAGCCTCGAAGAGTATCTCACCCTCAAGCGGGTGAGCATTCGCAAATAGGCGCGCCTGCGGCGCGTGACAGCCGCCGGGGCAGATGGCGGCAATCTGAGGAGCACTGACATGAGCAAGATCGGTTTTGGCGTCGTGGGTTGTGGCCGCATCAGCGAGAGTCATTTGGCAGGTCTGGCAAAGCTGCCCGACGCGCAGTTCGTGTGCGGGGCCGACGTGAACCTCGACTCCGCCCGCGAGAAGGCCGAGAAGTACGGCGCCGCCAAGTGGGTGGCCGACTACCATGAGATGCTCGCTCTGCCGGAAGTGGACGCCGTCATCGTGTGCGTGCCCACGTTCCTGCACGCCGAGGTGGTCTGCGCGGCGGCCGCGGCGGGCAAGCACGTGCTGTGCGAGAAGCCCATCGCCCTGAAGATGGAGGACGCCGTGCGGATGACGGAGGCCTGCGCGACCGCCGATGTGCGCTTCATGATCGGCTTCGTGCGGCACTACTCCACCGAGTGGCTCAAGCTGCGGGAGATCATTGCCAGCGGTCGCATCGGGCGGCCCGTACTGTGGCGCAACACCTCGGCCATCCGCGTGCCCTTCCTGCGCTGGTTCGTGGACGGCGAGAAGGGCGGCGGCCCGTTCATTGACGGCCTCGTGCATGACTACGACTTTGCCCGCTCGATCTTCGGCGAGGCGGAATGGGCGATGGGCAGCCTGATGACCTTCAGCGAGCACTCCACCGCCCTGGACACCGGCAGCGCCGTCATCCACTTCCGCTCGGGCGATGAGCTGGTGCGCAGTTGGTCGTGGGGCATGCCGGGGCCGAGCTGCACCTCCGCTCCGTGGCACGATGTCATCGGTCCGGGAGGCGCCCTGCGCTTCCCGAAGGGTAACGAGGGCGCCAACCTGTTCGTGGTCAACCCCGACAACAGCGAGGAAGCCGTACCCTTCGAGCCCAGTGGCGGCCAGGACTGGTTCGACCAGCAGATCGCGCACTTCGTCCAATGCGTGCAGGACGGGACCGAGCCGCTGGCAGGCGGCGAGCGCGGGCAGAAGGCGCTGGCGATCGCACTGGCGGTGCTCGAGGCCGGCCGCACGCACCAGACGGTGGCGATTCCCTGACGCATCAGAGTTGAGCCGCCCTACAGCGCCCGACAGGAGTGTCGGGCGTACCCCCCACAGGACGACTGAGGTGAGTGCAGGTTTGCAGTTCGCGAATGCTTCTGCCGAGTTATACGTGCCCGATGGCGTCGCCGAGGAGATGGCGCTGTCGCGCGTGACGCATCTGGCGATTGCCGCCCATCAGGACGACATCGAGATCATGGCCTACCACGGCATCGCCGCGTGCTTCGGCAACCCGGCGCGCTGGTTCGCCGGGGTGGTCGTGAGCAACGGGGCGGGCTGCCCGCGCACCGGCGACTACGCGGCCCTGACCGAGGACGAGATGCTCGCCATACGCCGCCGGGAGCAGAAGACGGCGGCCTTCGTGGGCGAGTATGCGGCGGTGGCGCTGCTGGACTACCCGCCTCTGGAGAACCGCAATCCCGACAACCCCGCGCCCACGCACGACCTGCGCGCGCTGCTGGCCGCCACGCGCCCGCAGGTCGTCTACACGCACAACCTCGCCGACAAGCATGACGCACACGTGGCGGTCGTGCTGCGGACGCTGGCGGCCCTGCGGTCGCTGGCGCCCGAGGACCGCCCGGCGCTGCTGCTGGGCTGTGAAGTGTGGCGCGACCTGGACTGGCTGGCCGACGCGGACCAGACGCTGCTGGATGTGAGCGCGCACGAGAACCTGGCGACGGCGCTACTGGGGCTGTATGACTCGCAGATTGACGGGGGCAAGCGCTACGACCTGGCGGCGCTGGGGCGGCGACGGGCGCACGCGACGTACAACGCCCCGCTGGAGACCGACGCGACCTCGCAGCTCTCCCTGGCGATGGACCTCACGCCCCTGATGCACGACGCGGACTGCGACCCCGGCGAGTTCGTGGACGAGCACATCGCGCGGTTCGCCGAGGATGTCCGGGCGCGGCTGGGGCGCGTCCGGCCGCGCTACCGGCTGTAGGCCCAAGAAGGAAGGCACTCTCCATGGCGTTCGAGTTTGACCTCGCCCGCTTCATCCCGTTTCGCGACCAGGAGGCCTGTGCGCGGGTGCGCGCGATTCGGCGCGAGGACCTGACCCGCCACCCGAACCCCGACTTCCACGTCCGCATCATCGAGGACACGGACGACTTCTTCCTGGCCTTCGCGCTGGACCTCGTGCGGCGCATCCAGACTGCCGCGGCCGAAGGGCGCCGCTTCGTCGCGATCCTGCCGTGTGGCCCCCTGGCCCAGTACGACAAGGCCGCGGCCATCATCAACGAGCTGCGCCTCTCGCTGGCGCATGTCCACACCTTCAACATGGACGAGTTCGCCGACCAGGACGGACGCTCGGCGCCGGGCGATTGGCCGGGCTCCTTCCAGTACGCCATGTGGCAGCGCTTCTTCTCGCGGATTGACGAGGACCTGCGCCCACCCGCCGCACAGATCCACTTTCCCTCCTCCGCCAACATCGCCGACTACGGGCAGCAGATCGCCGACCTGGGCGGGGCGGAGGTGTGCTACGGCGGCATCGGTTGGTGCGGGCACGTGGCCTTCTGGGAAGCGCACCTGGGCAGCGAGTTCGCCACGCTGGAGGAGTTCTGCCAGGCCCGCGGGCGCGTGGTGGAGCTGCACCCGATGACGATCATGCAGGCGGCGCTGCACCACGGCGGCGACTGGTCGGTCGTGCCGCCGCAGGCCGTGACCATCGGCCCGGCGGAGATCCTGGCCTGCCAGCGGCGCTCGTTCTGGCTGAACGTGAACCTGGCCGGGGTAAGTTGGCAGCGGTTCATTGGGCGCCTGGTCGCCTTTGGCCCGGTCACCCCGTGGGTACCCGGCAGCCTCCTGCAACTGGCCCCCACCGACTACACGCTCATCGGCGCCGTGGCCGACAACCTGGAGTAGCCCCCGACGCTTCGGCGAGAGGAGATCCCCCGTGGCCGACCCGTCCTTCCTGACACCCAATGACTTCACCGGCTCGGATGTCGAGCGCATCAACCAGGCGCTGGCCGCCGCCGCCGGCACCGGCCGGCGCGTCGTCATCCCGCGCTGCAACCGCGCTGCCGACGGCGACCGCGACGTGTGGCTGCTCGACTCGGCCATCCTCATTCCCGGTGACAGCACGCTCGAGCTGGACAACTGCCACCTGAAGCTGTCCGACCGCTGTCGCGACAACATGATTCGCAGCGCCAACTGCGGGCTGGGTGTGGCCGACATCCAGCCCCTGCGCGGCCTCCACATCATCGGGAGGGGGAACGTGCTGCTGGAGGGCGCCGATCACCCGCGCGCCACCGGTGACAGCGGCAAGACACTGGGGGAGCGGACCTATGGCACCGACGCCGGCGTAGACGGGGAGAGCCAGACCGGCGACTGGCGCAACATCGGCATCCTGATGGCCTATGTCGAGGACTTCAGCGTCGAGCATCTCGCGATGCAGGACTCGCACTGCTGGGCGATCTCGCTGGAACGCTGCGCGCACGGGACGCTGCGCGACCTGAGCTTCACCTCCAGCGGCGTGAAGACGATTGACGGCGTGGAGCAGACGATTCTGAACCAGGACGGTGTGGACTTGCGGATGGGGTGCCACGACCTCCTCATCGAGAACATCAGCGGCTACAGCGGGGACGACCTGATCGCCCTGACGGGCATTCCGCGCGCCGACAGCGTCGCCGGGAGCCTGGGGTCCACCATGGTCAGTTCGCTGTGCCCCCGGGGCGAGGGCGCCGACGACATCCGGCACGTCATCATCCGCAATGTGCAGGGCTACTGCCGGGGTGGGCATCACATCGTGCGGCTGCTGAACACCCCCGGCGTGCGGATGTATGACATCGTGCTCGACGGCCTGGTGGACACCTCACCGGCCGGGACGCGGTGCAAGGCCGCCGTGAAGATCGGGGATCACCACTACGGGGGCGGCATGGCGCCGCTGGGCGACACCAGCCGGATCATCGTCAGCAACGTCATCAGCCGCTCGGAGCACACGATCATGATCGGCGGGTCGCTGTGCGACTCGGTCCTCAGCAACATCATCCGGCACGACCTCCCCGGCGAGGCCGTCACGCTGGTGGCGGGCCCCGAGTCCATCCGCGACGTCACCTGCGCCAACATCCGGGTCGTGGGCGACTGACAAGCTCGTTGCCACCGCGCGCGGGCGAGGCGGCCCGCGCTACTGAGAGCGAGCGGTCTTCCTCCGGGACAGCACACTGACCGGAGCCGCGGCACAGGCCGCACAACTACGGAGGGTTACAGATGAAGATCGGAGCGAGTACCTACAGCCTGCGGACAGCCATCCAGGCGGGCGATCTGGACATGTGGGGCGTGTTCGACTGGCTGGCCGGGAACGACGCCGCCCACATCGAGATTGTGCCGCTGGTCAACCTCGGCTTCACGGTCACGCCGGACGTGGCCGAGGCCATCGCGGCGAAAGCCGCGGCCGTGGGACTGGAGGTCTCCTGCTACACCTTCGGGGCCAGCTTCATAGACAAAGCCACCGACGAGTACGAGGCGGAGTTGGCGCGCGTGCGGGGCGAGATTGACAACGCCGCGCGGATGGGCACGAAGCTCGTGCGGCACGATGTCGCCTCCCGCCCCGCCGATCAGGCCACCGACGAGCGCTTCGAGCAGGACGTACCCGTGCTCGTCGAGGCCATCCGGCAGCTCGCCGACTACGCCACGCGGTATGGCATCACCACGATGATCGAGAACCACGGGTTCTACGTCCAGGGGGCGCGGCGGGTGCTGCGGCTGCAGCGCGAGGTGGCGCGGGACAACTTCCGCCTGCTCGTGGACACCGGCAACTTCTACCCGGTGGAGTTCGACAACACGCTGCACGCCATCGCCCAGTGCGCGCCCTGCGCGGCCATGGCGCACATCAAGGACCACCTCATCCGCACCTCGGCGCCTGAGTCGCTCGACAACTGGCGCGAGCGCGGCCGGGGCATCTACACCCAGGCGACCATCGCCGGCGACGGCGACATCGGCATCCCCCAGGCCATCAAGTCCCTTCAGGACGCCGGCTATGACGGCTTCCTGTCGCTGGAGTACGAGGGGCCGGACGAGGCGCGCTACGCCAACCGGAAGGGCCTGGACAACCTGCGGCGCATCCTGGGCCAGCGCCCTGCGGAGGGTGGCGCGAGCGGCAATCGTGACAGACGACGACAGTAGCGCGGGCGGCCTCGCCCGCGCGGCGGGGACCGGGCAGGCGAGGCCGCCTGCCCTACGGGGAAGGCGCGGCGTACGTCCGCGCGCGGATCAGACCAACAAGGGAGCATCAGGCAATGAGCGAGAGCACCATTCGGGTTGGCCTCATCGGCTGTGGCATGATCACCCAGCGCAGTCACGCACCGCGCCTGGCGGAGGTCCCGGGCGTGACGATCACGGCTGTGTGCGACCTGGACACCGAGCGCGCGACGAAGGCGCGCGATGAGCACGCCCCCGCAGCGGCCCTGTTCACAGACTATCAGGAGCTGCTGGCCTCGGGGCTCGTGGACGCCGTGACCGTCGCGACTCCGGTCGCGCTGCACTGCCCGATGACGCTGGCAGCGCTGCAGGCGGACTGCCACGTGCTGTGCGAGAAGCCGATGGGGATGTCGCAGGTGGAGACGGCGCAGATGGTAGCGGCGTCGCGGGCGGCGGGGAAGGTGCTGCAGATCAACCTGTCGCGCCGCTACGACCCGTTCTACCAGACGGTCGCCCGACTGCTGGCCGAGGGCGCCATCGGCGAGGTGTGGCACATGCGCGCCATCCGCGTCCACACTTCCGCGCCCGACAAGGGCTGGTCACCGGGGGCGACGTGGTTCGTCACCCGGAGCCAGGGCGGGGGCATCGTGGGCGACATCGGCGTGCATGTCGGCGACACGATGCAGTGGTACTGCGGCGCAGTGGCCAGCGTCTCAGCCCAGACCGACAGCCGCCGGGAGGACATAGACGTGGTGGACAACGCTACGGCCCTGTTCCGCTTCCACAACGGCGCCACGGGCGTGCTGGAGCTGAGCTGGACCAGCCCGACCAACCACATGAGCTTCGAGATCTTCGGCAGCGAGGGGATACTGTCGGCCGGGGCGCCCGGCGAGGGCCTCCAGATCCGCGGCCGCGACGGGAAGACGACCACGGTGCCGCCGGCGGACCTCAACCCGGCCGGCCCCAACAGCTTCCAGTGCTTCGCCGACGCCATCGCCGGTGTGGCGCCCACGCCGGTGCCCGGCGAGACCGGGCACGCCATCCAACTCGTGCTGGACGCCATCCTCGCCTCAGGCGAACAGGGCGGCGCGCCGGTGACGATCGCGGGGGCGTGACGCGCCGTTGCAGGGCGGGGGCTTGTACCCCGCCGCGACGCTCATCCGCCAGCCCCTCCGGCGGGGTACCAGCCCCCGCCCTACAGGACAGCACCCGCGCCCTGCCTCGCGCGTGGCGCGGACGACACGACAGAACGCACAGACGAACAGACAGGTGAGACCATGGCAGCAGGAAACCGCAGTGCACTCGTCGTTCTGGACAGCCGCCAGACCGCCGCGCGCCTCGGGGCGGATCAGACCATCTTCGCCGCTCTCGATCACTTCGGGATCGCGTGCGAAGTGCTGGACGGCGGGGACTACATGGGCGCGATCCCGGCGTACATCGCCCCGCGCGCGCTCTATGTCATCGCCCATGACGGCGCAGCCGGCTGGCTGAAGCCCGAGGTGGCCGTGCAGATCGCCGAGGCCGTGGCGCAGGGCGCGGGGCTGGTGAGCTTCGACCGGTGGCCCCAGGACTGGCCCGCGCCCCTGCGGGAGCTGTTGCCGGCCGACCTGGGCGACGCGCGCACGGGCTTGCTGCGCTTCGGCCCGGAGGCTTCGTTTGTCACCTTCGGCCACGAGGCAGGGGAGGAGATCGAGCTGGGGGAGGAGATCGCGGCCCTCGCCCTGCCCGCCGGGGCGCCGTGGCAGACCCTCGCCACCGACGCCGCCGACCGGCCCGTGATCGCCTGCGGCCAGGCCGGGCAGGGGCGCATCGTCCTCTTCGGTACCGGCAACGAACTCTACGCCGAGGGCGTCTACGGCCATGTGCGTGGGATTGACGGGCTCATGTGGCGCTCGCTGGTGTGGGCCGCCGCGAAGCCCTTCCCCATGCGCTGCGTCCCGCCGTATGTCACCGCCCGTATGGATGACTGCAACGGCACCTACAACGCCTTCGACTACGTGCGGGTGATGAACCGCTATGGCATCGGCCCGAACCTGGGGCTGTTCACCGACGAGATGGGGCCGACCGACTGGGCGGCCGCCAAGCGGCTACACGACGCTGGTGGCGCGGACTTCTCGATGCACGCCTTCCGCGATGACTTCTACATGGCCCGGCCCGACTACAAGCCCTACGCGGTGCTGGCCGACAAGCCTGACCTGTCCTGTGGCGGCACGCAGACGCTGTTCGAGGGGCTGTCGCTGGATCACAACACCGGCCTGGACCTGCCGGTCGAGACCATCCGGCGCAGCTTCCGCCGCATGGACGAGGCCTTCGCGCAGGCCGGCATCCGCCACAGCCGCGTCCTCAACGCACACTTCGGCGAGGTGGGCTGGCCGGCGGTGCCGCTGTTCCTGGAGCGCGGGGTGGACATGCCCTGCAACAACTCGGCTCTCGGGCAGCTCTACAGCAACCAGCCGGTGTGGCGCCCCCGGCCCTACGGCATTCGGGGCCGCACCGGGCGCCATGGCCTGACCATTGACCGCTGCCCGCAACACCCCGGCATGACCTTCATCGCCATGAGCGTCTCGCACGTGGGCAAGACGCACATGACCACCGACATTCTCAGCGGCCGGGTGCCGTTCATCGGCGAGTCGGACACGCCCAAGCTGGCCGAGGCCTCGGCCGCCGGGGTCGCGAACATCAAGCTGGGTCTGGACGCCCTGGCCTACGGCCTGCTGTTCACCCACGAGGAGCGCATCAACGCCATCAGCTTGGACGACTGGGAGACGGTCGTCACCGCAATCGTCGCGGGACTGGGCGGCTGGGATGTGCAGTACGCCGAACGGGAGCATGTCGGCATCATCTGCAAGCGGCTGCTAGACTCCCGGCTGGTGCGGGCCAACATGACCGACCAGGGCCTGCAGTGCGAGCTGTGCGGGCAGACCGACGGCCCCTCCCCGCTGACGATCTGGGAGAACGAGGGGGACGGCTGCACCCGGCGGGTGGTGGAAGTGGACACGATAGACGGGTACGCAGCTACGCTGATATAGCACCGGCAGACGCGTAGGCGGGTCCGTCTCCGAACCCGCACTCCAATGGAACCGAGGCAGACGGCACATGAGCACCAAGATCCGGATCGGTTGGTCACAGCAGGACATCACCCCCCATCGGCCGGTGTCACTGCGCGGGCAGTTCAACCTGCGCATCGCCACGCGGGTGCAGGACCCGCTCACGGTGACAGCCCTGGCCGTGGAGAGCGGTGACGCAGGCGTCATCATCGCCTCCATGGACTTCTGCGCGGTGGACGAGGAGGTGCTGACGAAGGCACGGGCGGCCGTGGCGGAGCGCCTGCCGGGCTTCGACGCGCGGCGGCTGCTGGTCAGCGCCACCCACACCCACACCGCGCCCTTCGGCGGCCAGCAGGCGGGGCTGCAGCGGGATCTTGAATACGTTGCGGCACTCAAGCAGCGCTATCCCGACTACCTGTCCGTGGATGAGTACAGCGCGTTCCTGGTTGAGCAACTGGCGACCGCCGCTTGCGAGGCCTGGGAGCGGCGCGCCGAGGGTTACGTGGGCTGGGGCTACTCCCACGCGGTCATCGGCGAGAACCGGCGCGTGCGCTACTTCGATGACCGCGCGGTGATGTACGGCAGTACCAGCGCGGCGGACTTCTCCCACATCGAGGGCCACGTGGACCACAGCGTCAACCTGCTGTGCACCTACGACGCCGCGCAGAACCTGACGGGTGTGCTGATCAACGTGGCCTGCCCCTCGCAGGCCAGCGAGAGCGGGCAGGACTTCATCTCGGCCGACTTCTGGCACGACGTGCGTGAGGCAGTGCGCCGCCGGCATGGCGCGGGGCTGTTCGTCCTGCCGCAGTGCTCCGCCGCCGGCGACCAGAGCCCCCACCGGCTGATCGCCAAGGCCGCCGAGAACCGCATGTTGCAGCTCAAGTACGGCGGCGGGGTCGAGCGCCCGCTCAACGCCGCGCTGCGCGCAGACATCGGCCGCCGCCTCGCCGACGCGGTGGATGACGCCGAGCCCGCCCTCCGCAAAGACCTGCGCGACGAGCTGGTCGTCAAGCACGAGCACAAGACCCTCGCCCTGAAGCACTGGGACTTGAGCGCCGAGGAGTACGCCACGCTGCAGACGCAGATGGCCGAGGCGCAGCAGCGTCTGGCGGAGCTGGGCGACGCCGACCCGCTGGGCGGGGAGGTGACGTCCCTGCGCTCGCGCGTGGCCTGGTGCAAGCGCGCGGCCGATCGCTATGAGCACCCGCTGACCAGCGTGCCCAGCGAGGTGAACGTCCTGCGTCTGGGCGACATCGCCTTTGTGACCGCGGGGTTCGAGTACTACCTCGACTATGGCGACCGCATCAAGGGCCGCTCGCCGGCAGTGCAGACCTTTGTGGTACAGCTTGCCTCCGGCGGCACATACCTGCCGACTGACCGGGCGGCAGCGGGCTTAAGCTACGGGGCCATCCCCGCGAGCTGCAAGGTCTCGCCGACCGGCGGGCAGCAGATAGTGGACGAGGCCGTCGCGATCCTGGAGGGGATGTTCGCGGCGGAGTAGGGGGCTGCGGACAGCTTGGAGCGCGGCTCTCCCGAGCCGCAGGTACATGGCCTGCGGCTCGGGAGAGCCGCGCTCCAACGGCTACAGCTCGGTGATCATCTCCGTCGTCTGCTCCGCGGCGCGCTCCAGCGTGCCGGGCGGGAGCTTCCCCCACGCTTCATAGCCACCCCGCTGCGCCGCGCTCAGCGTCGGCAGATAGCCGCACTCGTCGTTGCACTCGTGGGCGACGACCACCAGTCGCGGGTGGGCCTTGAGCTTCACCTCAAGCTGCGCCTCGACGAACGGCTCGCCGGGCCAGCCGACCACCACCAGCTCACCGAGGCGCAGGACCTGGATCTCGAAGTCGTAGTTCGGGTTGGCCGCCAGCTTGTGGAGCTTGTCCAGGTCGCGCAGGGCGAAGACCCACTCCCAGGCGATGCTGGCCCTGGCCTCGTCGCGCCAGATCGGCTCGGGGTGCTCGGCGACCATGCGGCGCGCCGCCTCGGCCGCCTCAGGCGGCGGCTGGTTCCAGGGCACCGGCATGAGGCGACTGACGGCCTGCAGCGGCAGTGCCTCGATGGGGCGCAGCTTGCCCAGCAGCACGTCGGCGGTCTGCCCCAGGCGCCGCAGCATGAGCAGCAGGTTGGTGCGCCCGTCGTAGTCGAGGCTGGTGTGATCGTTGGGGCTGATGTTCCCGCAGGCGCCATTGAGGCAGCCCACGACGCAGTCCCCGCCCAGCTTTCGGGCCACGCCCTCGCTCCACAGCCCCGGCCAGTCGGCCGAGATGTAACGGTGCGGGTAGCCGTGCGTGGGGTGGCAGGTGTAGTGCAGCAGGCAGGCGATCGGTCTGCCCTCGTCGCTCTCGAACAGCGTCAGCGAGGCCTCCGGGTCCACCGGCCCCTCGACGTGCAGTACGTCTTCGTTGCAGTACCCCGGATGGGTCTTGGCGGTGCCGTCGCGCATGATGAAGCGGCGGTTGAAGGCACAGCGCCCCTCGAGCATGCGGGCATAGCGGGCGGTGGCCGGAGCCATGGCGTCACGCGCCTGCGCCACCCCGTCCAGGACGGCCCGGAAGAACAGCTCATTGTAGGCGGGGGTCTCGCCGCGCACCCACCACAGGTCCGGGGTCAGGAGGCCCTCGGGGTCGTCGAACATCCCGCCCACGCGGGCCGCCGAGTGTGACTGGACGCAGTGGATGACGACGGCCTCGGGCGTCGTGTCGAGAGCCTCGGCGATGCGGGCGCGCAAGTTCCGCGAATGGTTCTGGCTGATGCAGGCCATGTCGCAGGCGACCAGGCAGGCCGTCACGCCGCCGGACCGGAAGACGAAGATGCGCGCATAGAGCCGGTCGCGGATCTGCTCCACGGGCCGGTAGCGCCCGATGTCGCCGGAGATCTGCGTGCCGTAGTCCGGCGTGATGTCCGCCCTGGCCGCCCCGACGAGCAAGCGTTCAACTGCCATAGGAGCCCCTCCATCGTGTCGTGTCCCGCAAGTCCCTGCGGTTCCGCAGTAGCGCGGGCGGCCCGCCCGCGCGGGCAGGCGAGCCGCCTGCCCTACTGGGTTAGCGAGTCTCTCAGGCAGACGCGAGCCTAGTCGTGCCGCAGGCAGACGCGATGCCCGCGCCCCGCGGCCACAGCCCGGCGGTAAACCTGCCCGGCGATGTACACATCATGCGCGCCCAGGCCGACGAGGACCGCCAGGATGCGCTCCTGCGGGCTCGTGCGTCCGGGCTTCACCCCGGCGGCGACGCAGCCCAGCTCGGCCGCGACATCGGCCTCCGAGAGCCGTCCGGCCTCGACCAGGGGCTTGAGCTCCCCGCGGTGCTCCGCCTGCCCCCAACAGTCCACGATGATCTTGTCCGCCCCCAGGATGAGGTCGTCCTCGGCCTGCTGGTAGGAGCCCATGCCCAGCGTGAGACACCCCTTGGCGATCCACTCCGCCTTGACGAAGGGCTGCTGGGCCGTGGTGAGCAGGACCACGACGTCGGCCCCCTCGACCGCCGCCCGCACCGTCGGGGCCGCGCTGACCGGCACACCGTACTGCTCCTGCAGATCGCGGCAGAAGGCCTCGCGCCGGTCTGCCGAGAGGTCGGCCACCACCAGGCTGGCCTGCGGGAACACGGTTTGCAGGCAGACGGCGGCCGTCCGGCCCTGGGTGCCGGCGCCGACCATCGCGATCCTTGCCGTTCCCTCGCGGGCCAGGTACTTGGCGGCGATGGCCGCCGAGGCTCCGGTGCGCCAGTCGGAGATGTGGTTCCCGTCCATGAGCGCCAGCGCGTGCCCGGTCTCGGGGTCGGTCAGCACGACGATCCCCATGATGTACGGCAGGCCCCGGGCCGGGTTGTCGCCATAGCCGCCGACCCACTTCAGCCCGCCGACGTTGTCGGTGGCCATGTAGGCGGGCATGGCGTTAGCCCACGACGGATGGCCGCTGCGCGACATGTCCAGGTTGACCTTCGGCGGCATGACGACATTGCCGCGCCCCCATTCCTGGAAGACGGTGTCCACCATGCCGACGACTTCCTCGTGCGGCAATAGCGCGGTCACGTCCTGATCCGACAGAATGATCGTCTCTCTACTCACAGTGATGGCTCCTGGTTGGTGTGCGGCACATCATTTCCCGTAGGGCAGGCGGCCTCGCCTGCCCGGCCCCGGGGGCGCGGGCGGGGCCGCCCGCGCTACTGGTGCAACGGTGCCGCGCGCCGTCTCGCCTGCCCGGCCCCGGGGGCGCGGGCAGGGCCGCCCGCGCTACTGATGAAATGGCGAGCTGGCCAACCGAATCGCAAGCTGGCGGGTGTCGCGTCGTGCGCGACGGGCCCCGCCAGCACCCCTGGCGTGGACCCCACAGGCGGACGCTACGCCAGGACCGTCAGGCCGTGCTGCCGCAAGATGTCTGCCAGGCGGGCGATGGTGGGGGCGTCGGGCAGGGGGACATCAGGCATGGTGTCCGGGTGGCCCACCGTCTCGTACTTCGACCGGGCCAGGTGGTAGGGCAACAGGCGTACCCCCACGAGGTTCGGCAGGCCGCTGAGCAGTTCCGCGATGCCGGTGAAGCTCGCCTCGTCGGCGTTGAAGCCAGGGATCGTCGGAATGCGGACCTCAATCGGCACGCCGCACCCGGCCAGCTTCCGCAGGTTGTCGAGGATCCCGGCCACGGGGCTGCCGGTGTGCTGCTGGTGGTGGCGGTCGTCGGTGTGCTTGACATCGAGCAGGAACAGGTCGGTCACGGGCACGACCGTGGCAAAGGCCTCCCAGTCCACCGCGCCGGAGGTGTCCACGGCGCAGTGGATGCCCTCGGCGCGCAGAAGCCTGAAGACCTCCGCGCAGAACGCCGCCTGCCACAACGGCTCTCCGCCCGACATCGTGCAGCCTCCGCCGGAGGTGGCGTAGAAGGTGCGGTCCTCCAGCACCGCCGCCGCCACGTCATCGGCTGACATCTCCTGGCCAAACATCTCCAGCGCACCGAGCAGGCAGGCGGCCACGCACTGACCGCAGACCGTGCACACCTCGCGGTTGAAGGTGTGCTCGCCGTCGCGAAGGATGTGCGCCCCGGTCGGGCAGACCTCGGCGCACTTGCCGCAGCCGACGCACTTGCGGCGGGCGAAGCCGATCTCGGGCGTGGGGGAGACGCTCTCGGGGTTGTGGCACCAGCGGCACTGCAGGGGGCAACCCTTCAGGAAAACAGTCGTCCGCAGGCCCGGCCCGTCGTGGACGCACAGGCGCTTGAGGTCCAGCACCATCCCCCGCATCACGCGACCTCCGCCTTGGTGATGAACATCTCCTGCTCCTCGGGGCCGAGGTCCACGAACCGCACGTTCCAGCCGCACAGCCGCACCTGAAGATTAGCGTAGCGCTCGGGATGCTGCTGGGCGTCGCGCAGCAAGTCGGCGTCAAAGATGTTGAACTGCAGGGCCATGCCGCCCTGGGCGAAGTGGCTGCGGATGACCGAACAGATCGTCCGGATGCCCTCGGGTCCGCGGGCGACGCTCGGGTGAAGCATGATGTCCAGCACCGTGCCGTTGGGGAACTGGGCCAGGTCCACCCGCGTGACGGAGTTGATGAGCGAGGTGACGCCGTCCTGGTCCATGCCGATGGTCGCGCCGGTGTTGATGGTCAGCGGCTCCCCGGCCAGGTGGCCGTCGGGCAGCGCCCCGGTCTGCCGGCCGTACGAGCGGACGGTGTCTATGATCCCGTAGAGCGCGGCCTGGAAGACCCCGCCCCGGGCGTTGGGCTCGTGGTTGATGCGCCGCCCCAGGAAGTCCGTGATCCGCACGGCCAGGTCATCCACGGCGGGGTCATTGTTGCCCCACTTGGGGACGCGGTGTTGAGCGGTCAAGCGCAGCTCCTCATGGCCTTCCCAGTTGGCCGCCAGCGCCGCGCGCAGCTCCTCCAGCGTACAGCGCCGCTCCTCGTAGACAAGCTGCTTGATGACCGCGAGGGAGTCCACGGCATTGGCCAGACCGGGGCAGCAGCAGCCGCTGGTGTTGTAGGCCGCGCCGCCCTCGGAGACATCCCGGCCGCTCGCGAAGCACGAGTCCATGGCGCCCGACAGCAGGGGCGAGGGGCTCACCCGCGCCCAGAGCCGCTCGTCGCGGCGGACGCGGTCCGCCGCCTTCGTGAAGTGCGCGTCCAGCGTGTCCAGGTACGCCGCCATGAAGTCCTCGAAGGCGGCGTAGTCGCTGCCCGCCATCAGCATCTCGACGGGCTTGGCCAGGTTCAGGCTGCACGCCCCCGAGCAGTTCAGCTCGCGGCCCATGACCGCCGGCTCATAGCAGCCGATGAGGATGTACTCGTCGGCATCGGCCAGGGCCTTGCCGTTGTCGCACAGCATGGCGACCTGGGCGGTGTCGTTGACCGCCACAATGCCGGTACAGCCGGCCTGGATGCAGCCGACCACGTGCTCGAGCAGGTCCTGGGGCGTGCGCGGCCCCAGCCGGAAGTGGAGCTTCGGGTCCACGATCTGGATCTCGCGATAGACCTCGAAGGCCAGGTACGACAGTTCGTTGGCCTCCGGGCCGAACAGGAACGGCTTGCCGTACATCTTGCCCTGCGTCCGGGCGAAGAACTTGACCCAGAAGTACTTGAGCAGCTCCTTGGCCTGGTCGCGGGTGAAGCGGCCGGACTGCAAGTCGCCGACGAGGAAGTCGTTGTAGAGCTGGTCGAAGCGGCCCATGGAGCGGACCGAGTAGCCGTTCTCCATCTCCTGCAACTCGTGGTGCAGGTACCCCAGTTGCAGGGCCTCGTGGAAGGTCTGCGGGGGGCGCTGCGTGAGGGCCTCCAGCACTGGCCGGGCCGGAGCGTCCGCAGGCAGTGCGTCCGCCAGGCGCCGGGCCAGGATGATCGCGCCCTCGTAGACGAGGGCCACCGCTTCGTAGAAGACGCCCTTCCGCGCGGCGGCGCGGTCGCGCAGGCCGGTCCAGCCATGCCGCAGGAGGCTCCGCCAGTCCGGGCAGGTGTGCCCCGTGTCGAGCTGGCCCGTCCAGGCGCCCGGCACAGCGGGTGGGTCGCCCGCGAACTCCCGCGCCTCCTCCTCGCGCCGCCACTCTTCCCGCAGCGCCACGAGCAGGTTGTGGTGCTCCAGCTTGTCGGCGAAGTAGTCGTCCGGCTCCACGGCCAGCCGTGCCCGCGAGCACAGCAGGTGGAAGAGCCAGGCGCGCGTCAGGAGGCGGGGCTCGTCGGGATGCGCGGCGCGATGCCGGGCCAACTCCGCGACCAGCTCCTCCTTGGAGAGCCCCGAGGCCGGGTCGAACCGGGCGTCGAGGTACTGGCGCTCAAGCTGTGGGCGTGCCTCATCGAAGGGCTTAGGCATGGGTTTTCTCCGCGATCTCATCCATCTTGTGGTCGAAGGCCTCATCCACGACCTGGAACTCCGGGTGGTCATAGTAGAACTGGATCGTGCGCTGGATCCCTTCGGCAAAGTGGGTGGTGCAGACGAACTCCGGGACCGCCGCCCGGATCTTGCTGCTGTCATACACCCCGTTGCGCGAGAAGGAGATGAGCTTCTCGCCGAAGTCCCCGCCCAGCTCGAACCCCAGATCATGCGCTGGAACATAGCACAGGTTCGGCGGGCGGCCCAGCGCGTCGCCCACCATCTGGGCGACACGGTTCCAAGTGTAGCACTCATCGGAGGTAATGTGGTAGGCCTCTCCGCACGCCGCCGGGTTGCCGCACAGGCCGACGAAGGCCTTGGCGAAGTCCTCGGTGTGGGTCACGGTGCACAGCGCGGTGCCGTCATCGTGCATCAACAGGGGCCGGCCCTGCAAGATGCGCCGGGCAATGGTCCAGGAGTACTGCTGGTGGTTCGGCCCCACGGGGTGCAGGATGCGGAGCCTGTTGTAGGTGAAGGCCGGGCGGACGATGGTGTAGTCCAGGCCGGTGGCCTCGTGCTCGGCCTGCAACCGGCGCTCGCACAGGATCTTGTTGCGCCCGTATGACCACAGCGTGTTGCCGACCATCGTGTGTGCTTCGGTGATGATCTCGCGGTCGGTGCGAGTGCGGTAGACGGCGCCCGAGGAGACGAAGATGTACTGGCCGCAGCGCCCGCGGAAGACCTCCAGATTGCGTTCCAGGGCGTCCACGCCATAGGTCAGGAAGTCCGCCACCACGTCGAAGGTCAGATCCCCGATCTGGGCGCGGACCTCGTCGGGCTTGCCGATGTCGGCCTGCAGGCAGTGCGTCGCGGCAGGGACGAACTGCGGGCGGCTGCCCCGGTTCAGCACGTACAGCTCAAGGTCGCTGCGCTGCGCCGCCAGCGCGGCGATGTCGCCGCTAAGGCACCCGGTGCCGCCCAACAGCAGGACTCTCATGATGGTTCCTCCCACAGCACCGGTTCCACGCGGCCGCTCGCCAGCGAGCGGAAGACGGCGTCGGTGATGACTTCCGTCTTGACGGCGCTCTCGAGCACGCACACCGGCGGGCGCCCCGTCAGCAGGGCCTGCACGTAGTCTTCGATCATCGGCAGGTGCCAGTTCTCGTCCGTATGGGCGGGGAACTCCTGCGTCCCGGCGCCGGCGAGCTTGACGACCGGCCCATTGCCATGCGGGGGCCAGGCCGGCCAGTAGATGCGCCCCTGTGTGCCGAACAGCTCGAACTCATGCCGCGTGCCCGGCGATGTGCAGTTGAAGAGGATCGTGAACATCGCGCCGCCGGGGAACTTCAGGACGACGGTGGCGATCTCCTCCACGTCGTTCATCACTTCGGGGTGCAGAATGCTGCCCTGCGCCACGACCTCCGACGGCATCCCCAGGAAGTTGTGGGCGATGTCAATCAGATAATAGCCCAGCTCCTTGATGCGGCTGAGGCCCGACGCCTGGCAGACATGGGCCTTCGCCGGGTTGTAGAACGGGGTGGAGTAGATGGCCCAGCCACCGGTCAGCTCCCCGATCTCGCCCCGGGCCAGCAGCGCCTCGGTCAGCTTCACCTGCTCGGACAGGCGGCGGTAGTTGGAGCAACTGGTCACGCGGTCCGAGCGCCGAGCCGCCGCCAGCAGGCGCAGACATTCCGCCCCGTTGAGCCCCAGCGGCTTCTCGCACAGCAGGTGCTTGCCCGCCGCGAGCACGGCCAGACTCAGCTCAATGTGCGTGGTCTGCGGGGTCGCGATGTACACGGCCTCGGCCGCGCACTCGGCCAGGGCGACGGCGGGATCGGTGTAGACCGTCGCGACGCCGAGCTGCGCGGCCACGGCGGCGGCGCGCTCCGGGCTCAGGTCGCACACCGCGACGAGTTCGGAGTTCTCAGTCTTCACCAGGGCGGGGCCGACCCGCCGGCTGGCGATGTCACCGGCCCCGATGAGAAGCCATGTCACCTTGTCCATTGCCTCGCTACCGCTCCCGCTGCCGAAAGGTTGAGCCTCGGCGCGCCTCAGGGGCGCACCTCCAGCCTGACTGCGCCGACGTACATCGTCGTCTTGCTGCTGTTCGGGCCGAACTCCACGGTCTGAATGCGGTGGATGTCCGGGTGGGTGAAGGGCAAGCCCTGGGCCGTCTTCCCCTCGACCGTCAGGTCGAACGTGCTGTGCAGCAGGTCGGCCTGGATGACCACCTGCTGCCAGGTGTCCGGCCTGATCGTCAGCCCCGCGATGGGCTGCTCCTTCTCGCTGTCATAGTAGCTCACCAGGCCCTTGGGCGAGAAGCGCACATGGAAGGCCCGGGCGCGGAAGACGTCGGGCTGGGAGTCAAAGGCATCAATGTCCACGAGATAGGCATTGGTGGAGGGGACACAGACCCGGGCCGAGAGGGTGAGACTGCCGTTGGTCATGTCGGCCACATCCGCTGGGCTGAGCACCAGCCAGAGACACCCGCCCTCATTCCGCTTCTCGTCCCGGCGGACGAGACTGAGATAGTGGGTCGTCCCGCGTTTGCCGCTGCCGGGCGGGTCGTCGCACAGCACCTGCACCCGGTCCGGCGCGCCCTCGGTGACATGCCACGCGGCGCCCTCCGGCCGCGTCGGCGGGTCCAGGTCGTCCGGTGTCGGGCTCACCCCGGCCGGGGCGGCGGCGAAGTCGTCATCCAGCGCCACGAAGGGCTGGCGGCTCGCATTCTTGCGCGGGATGAGGCCGGCGGCCTTCGGCAGCGGCGGATCGGGGGCGTAGGGCACGAACTGCAGGGAGTACAGATCGGCATCCTTGAGCACGAAGCGCAGGCGCACCGGCTTGCCCGCCAGCGGCCGCAGGTCGCCCCCCACCTGCGCCCAGCGCACGATGTACTGCAGGTGGTCGCCGTAGATCGGCGGGCAGTCCTCCAGCGCGTACCCTTTCAGGGGCTGGCCGGCCTCGTCCTGTACCTCAACCTGCACCGACCCGGCGCCGGAGGTCTCGAAGTTGAGCGCGAGATTGCCGCCCGCGAAGCGCAGCGGCTTGGTCACGATCTCCCCGCCCGACATCGGCGCGCACGCCGAGACGAAGCCGTCCATGCGGATCGTGTAGCGCCGCACGTTCATGCTTGTGCCTTCCCAGTAGCCCTCGGTGGCGAACAGGGACAGCTCGTTGGGGGCATCGGCCAGCGACGAGGGGGTCTCCAGCATGCCCCAGAACACGAAGTTGTCGCCATAGACCCAACTGTCGTGCCGGCGCGGCCCCGGCCGGATGAAGGCCTCCGGCCAGCGGCGGAAGGTCTTGCCGTCGCGACTGCTCATGAACACCGCATCGGTGACAGCGGTGCCATAGCGCGCGCTGCCGGCGGAGGCCCGGGCCAGGCGCTCGGGCAGCCCCGGCAGGAGGGTCACCGGCTCGGACCACCCGCGGTCCGTGTAGCGCATCGGGAACCCCAGGAAGATATGCGGGGCCCGGTAGTAGGGCTGGATCTGGTTGGTGTAGAGGTGCTCGGGCGTGACGCCGGGGTATTCGAGCCACTCCGGCGCCGGGAAGGGGGCCGTGAGCGTCCTGGCGGCGGCGGTCATGATGCCCCGCACGCCGTCCTTGAAGCCACGGTGGTACTCGCGGTACTCCTGCCGCACGGGGTCCCAGAACAGCAGGTTCTGCGAGTCGAACGCTCCCTCGGTCACGAGCGGCTCTTTGCTCAGCGGAGTGAAGTGAACACCGTCACCGGACTTGAGGACATAGAGCCCCGTCTTGGGCTTGCCGCCCAGAATGATGATCTTGATGCGCTCCTCGGGCGGACAGGCGGGGTTCTGATCCAGCACCACGGCTGTGTGGGCCGGGTCGCCCCCGACTGCGGCCGCCAGCTCGGGCGTGAGGACGATGTTGTTGTCCTTGGAGCCCTTGAACTCGACGACCCCGAGGTTCGGCCGCTCCCAGTGCAGGCCGTCCTTGCTCAGCGCCAGGCACAGGTTCCACGGGTGGTTCTCGAGCGCCAGCGTCGCCGGGCCGCCGGTGTTGTACTGCAGCCCCCGGTAGTACATGCGGTACACGTCGCCATCCTTGAACACCGACTGGTACGCGCTGGCATTGCCTTCCCAGGGAGCGTCGGTGGTGAAGACGACCTCACGCCGCTCGGGGCGGTGAAGCTGCAGTTGCGCGGCGCCCGTGAAGCCCTGGATCAGATAGTCGTCCACGAGCAACTCCAGGCGCGAGCCGATGTCAGTCGGCTCCGGCGCCGGCCAGGCAGTGGCCGCCAGGCCGACAGCCAGCAGGACGGCCAGCATGGTCCTCATCATCGGTCATCCCTCCTGGGCACGCCAGTCATTTCACTGCGAAGCTCCCGGTGGCCTCCGCGCCGTCCCACAGGCTCCGGGCGCGGAGGGTCCACTTCCCGGCGGGGGCGTTGACTGGCAGGCGGAAGCGACGGCGGCAGGTGGCATCCTCGGTGCAGGTCAGGGCCGAGAAGGCCTGCAGCTTGCGCCCGTCCGGGGTCGTGACGGATACGTCCAGCAGGTAGTTGCCGCGGATGCTCTTGCCGCCCACGATCAGGCCATAGGCCACCTCCGCCCCGCGGCTGTAGGAGGCGCCGAGGCCTTCGAGGCGCAGGCCCTGCGGGTCCGAGGGAAACAGCCCCAGTACCCGCGTGCCGCCCCACGGGCACTTCAGCATCAGCGTGTGCTTCGGCCCGGGCTTGAGGCGCTCGCCGGTGACCATGTCGCGCACGACGCCACCCGCCTGTAGATACGGCAGCGTCACCTGGGTTGTCTCGAGCTTGCTCTCGTGGTTGATGAGCAGCAGCAGCGTCGTGCCCTGCGCCGTCTGGCGCAGCGCCGCCTCGATGCCGGGCGTGCTGGACGTCACGTTGGCCGGGCAGCCGGCGGCAGCGTTGCGGAGCAGGTCGAGAATGGCGTCGGCTGCCCCGTCCGCGTTCTGGCGCACGAGGGCGTCGAGGTAGCAGTCCTTGAGCTGGAAGTTCAGCAGCGTCGCCCGACCCTTGCCGCACGGGCTGTTGTAGACCAGGGCCGTCTGGCCCTGCTGCTGGTAGCTCCGCCGGCCGGGCAGTTGCGCCTTGGTGCCGGGAATGGTGACAGGCACATCGGCGATGTCCGCATCGCCCGTGACGCCGAAGACGGGCTCGAAGACCCCGAGCGGCTGCTTGCCCTCATCCTGGGAGGGCACCTCATCGGCGATCAGCAGGCCGCCCCGCTGCACCCACGCGCGGATCGCCTCAGCCTCCTGGCGCTTGAGCAGATGGATGTCGCACAGGACCAGCACCCGGTAGTTGTCCAGGCCGCCCTTCGCGATCTGCTCCTCGTGCAGGCAGTCCAGCTCGCCATAGGCCTGCCGGAAAGCTTCCAGGGCCACCATCACGTTCCAGTATTCCTCCTGCAGCAGAACATGCTGGGTGCGCGGGAAGAGGAACGCGGCCTTGGCCCGGGGGACAGCACTGCGGGTCAGCAAGGGCGCGAGGGACTTGACCTCGCTCATCGTGCTCCGGTACGTCTCCCACCACGCCGGGTCCTCGGGGAGGCCCCAGAAGGTGTTCAGGTAGTCGCAGCCGGCCGCGACGGAGGTGTAGGTCAACTCGCGCGGCGACCAGGGATACCGGCGACCGGGCGCCTCGGGGCCCAGGTTCGTCCCCCAGCCCGCCTCGACCCAGAAGCCCAGCTTCTTGTGATAGGTGTAGGCCAGGTTGCGCATCTGCGCGAACGCCATGTGCATGCCGGCGATACGCGGCAGGCGGTTCTCCTGGAACTTGCCGCTGCGGAAGTCTGTGGACAGGTAGGGGTAGATGTCGTAGTTTACCGAGTCAAACGGCGCTCCCCAGTGGAACACATCGTCCACGGCCCAGAAGCCCTTGAAGTTGCGCCCGGCCGCGCCGAAGGTGCAGTGCGAATCGTGCGTCAGCTCCACCCAGAAGTCCGCGTCCAGCTCCTTGACCAGCGCGTAGCCCTGCCGCCAGTCTGCCGCGAAGCAGTCACTCCAGAAGTCCACGTACTTCAGCCACAGGGCCGGGTCGGCCATGGCCTGCTCGCGGGTGGGCATCTCGATCCCGTAGCGGCGCTTGAACTCCGCCTGCGCGGGCGGGCGGTTGTCGCAGGTCTGACCGCTGACCTGGAAGGGCTCATCCATGTAGCCCTGCACGTTGAGCAGGCGCGGGACCTGCTTGCACGTAGCGATGGCGGCCTCTATGCGGGGGCGGAGCGCCTCCTTGTACTCGGGGGAGAAGACCGATACCGGCGGCAGGCCGTCCCGCCGCAGCAGTGAGAAGTCGCCCTGGAAGGAGTAGCTGACCGCCATGCCCTTCTGCTGGGCGAGGTCCTCGGCCACGTCATAGGGTGAGCCGGGCTTGGCGCCCAGGCGACGGGCGCTGAAGGTGAGCGTGTTGAACCCGTGGGCGATGATGTCGTCAATCTCGCGCGCGATGGCCGCCGGGTCCGACGTCCGCAGCGGCGACAGGCGCATGGTGGTGGGGTAGAAGTCCCTGAGGTCCAGCCGGGGCACGACCGTGAAGGGCGCCCCGAAGCTGTCGGCAACCTGGCCGCCGGCCAGCAGCGTCACCACGAGACGGTAGTCGCCCTCCATCAGGTCGGGGATGGGGACGGCCCAGGTGTAGACGCCCTCCTTCACCGTCGGTTCGGGCACAGGCTGCTCGCGCCCCCAGGGGTCCACCACGGCGGCCTTGAGCGTCTTGCCCTCGGTCAGCAGGCCCTTCAGGTCGCCCTGCACCTGCAGCGTCATTCCCTGCGCCACCACGTGACGGTTGCCGGGCAGCGAGAGCGGGTTGGTAACTTCGCAGACCAGGCTGCGATGGAAGACCGGCTGGCCCGCCGTGTCGGTGGCGGCCAGGTCCAGTTGCCACGGCCCGTCTGCGTCGGCGCTCCGGGTCTGGGCACCGGTCCACGCGGCCTGGAGCGCTTGCCCCGCGTGCAGCGGGTACGTGCCGACGACCGTGGCCTGCGCGTTGTGAGTGACGGTCGCCGTCAGCGTGCCGTCTACCGTCGGGGTGACGCCATCGAGGGCATAGCTCAGTTGCACGCCGCCGCCCCGGCGTAGCGTCGGGGGCGGGTACACTGGTCGCGCGACGGTCAGCCCTTCCGTCTGCCGGCCCAGCCACAGGATCGCCGTGGCCAGCAGGTCATCGCTCAGGTCGCCGGTGAGCAGGCCGCTGCCCGGGAGCGCGTCCATGAGCACTACGCGGCCCTGCCCGTACTCGCTGCACAGCACCAGCGGGCGCCCGCCGGCGGCGACGACGGTCGTGGCCCCCGACCGGGGGAGGACGCCGCGCAGATGATGCGCCGTGCCGAAGCGATCCGTGAGGGCGTTGGTGATCGGGTGGGGCGTCGGGAACGTCACTGGGCCCTCCACATCCACGCCCCGGTCATAGATGTGCGTGTGCTGGGCCATTGGCTTGATGTCGGCGGCCGGTCGCCAGGCGGAGTCGTCGTAGTCCACGGCCGCCCAATTGGGCTCCTCGGGGATGTGGAACTTCCAGGCCTTGCCGCTGACGATGAGCTGCTTCGTGCCGTCCTCGTACTCCAGACCGATCTGGGCGAAGAAGCCGCCCGGCCCGTCTACGTTGCGGGCCTTGAAGGCCACGGTGTTCTTGCCCTGGCGCAGCTTCGCGCCGAGGTCCCACAGCTCGTTGTCGAACCAGCTCCAGTGGTACCCGATCTGCTCGCCGTTGAGGTAGACCCAGTACAGGTTGTCCGCGGTGCAGCGCACGAAGGCGCGCTTGACGGGCTTGGTGATCTCGAAGCTGCGGCGGATGTAGCGGATGTGGTCGTCGGACTCGCCCGGCTGCGTGCCGATCCACATCCAGTTGCCGGAGTCATCGGGGAAGAGGTCGGCGGCGATGGCATCGGCCGGTGCGGCCGCGCCGAGTGCCCGCCACAGCGGCGCGGTCGCTGGCAGCGAATCCGGCAACCCGGCGATCAGCACGCCACCGCCCTGGCTCACGAAGCCCTCCAGCGCCTTGTCGCCGGCGGGCAGCTTGCTCAGGTCCGAGGCGCCATCCAGCACGACGACGCCCGGGGGAATCGGGAGCGCCTCGCCTGCCGGGAGCGTCTGGACGCGACCGTGCAGGTCCGTCAGCGCCTGCGCCATCGGCAGCCCCGACGAGCCGCCGGTGAGGTCCACGATGCGGATGGTGTCGGCTCGGGCGCCCCCGGTCAGCAGCGCCAGGAGCGAAACGGTAGTCAGCGTGGCACGCACGATGCAACCCTCCGGTGTGGGTCAGATTGGCGCGGCGTCTCAGTGCGCATAGGTGAGGATCAAGTCAATCCAGGTGATGCTGAGCGGCTCGGCGGTGGTCTGCGCCGGGCGCGTGTACACCAGGCGAAGATCATTGGGCCCCAGGCGCCACCAGGCCGCGTCGGCGGGCAGCCTGTGCTCCCCGCGACGCCACCACTCGGCCTCGAAGATGTAGGCCTGGTCCCGGGCAGTGCGCGGGTCCACGGTCTGGGCGCCGCGCCGGGCCTGCTCGGACTCGGCGTCGCCCGAGATCGTCAGCGGGCCCTGCCCGTTGACGGTCAGTTCCAGGCGCTCCCCGGTCTCCAGCGGCCGGCAGTAGATGACCACCTCGGCCTTGGCAGTGTAGCCCCGGCGCTGCATCCCGGGAATGTCGTCCCCCAGGCGCAGGCCCACGGTACACTCGCCCCGCTGCCCGCCCGCCGCGTCCGTCATGGCGAAGGGCTTGGCGCGCAGGGCGATGGGGTCCACCATATAGTGCTTGTCGGCGGTGAGGACCTGCTCCGGGTCGGCCAGGTCGTTGAGCCACGGCATGTGGCGCCACTGGTCCTCGGAGAAGCCAAGCTGGAGGCCATCCGCCCCGGCACGGTGGAACAGGAGCGCCTGGGCGAAGTACATGCCCTTCGTCTTGGGCTTGTCATAGCGGCGACGGCCCGTGGCCTCGTCGCCGGGGCGCTGGTCGGTGTCCACGAAGCCGAGCGCCTGCCACTCGGTCGGGTAGACCTTGACGCCCGTCTCGGCCCCCAGCTTGACGAAGTCCTCCACGCGGATGTCGAAGTAGTCGCCGGGGCGCAGGTGGGTGGGGACGATGATGTCCACCAGGTGCTCGCGCAGCCATGTCGGCCAGTCCAGGCCCAACTCCGCATACCCATACGCCGGCACGCGGACCATCATGTCCAGATGCTTCCCCCGGCGGGCGCCGAACTCGTCCAGCAGTTGCCGCACCTCGCGCAGGAAGCTGGTCATGGTTGCGGGGTCCGGCTGCTCAAAGAACGGGGGGTAGACGGCGAGGTCGAGTTCCAGGCCGTCGGCCTCGGCCTCCAGCGCCTCGCGGAAGATCGCGAGCTTGAAGGCCCGCACCTCGGGATGCTTGAAGTCCAGCAGCACGCGGCCGGGGATGCGGTACTCCGGGTGCTCCTTGTTCAGGCGGCCCACGAAGGCCACCCACATCCAGTTGTCGGCGGCGGCAGGGCCGTACTCGTGGTTCATCTCCAGACGGGCCAGGAGCTTGAGCCCCACGGCGTGGGCGCGCTCCACCGCCATCCGCAGCGGGCCGGGGCCCTCGCGGATCAGCCCCATCACGTTCTCATGGACCCACAGGTCGCCCTCGCGCAGCAGCCCCCGCTGCCGCTCGTCGAGGCCCTCGCCGAAGACCTCGCCTACCTTCGTCTCGTAGCAGAAGACGCTGCCCGGCCCCAGGCCCCATACGAGGAGGCCGGCATTGCTGCCGGCCAGCGGGTCCACGTAGCGCTCCTCCAGCGTGCGCCGCGTGAACGGGGGGCGGGTGTAAAAGGGGCTGAAGCCATCGTGGCGATAGGCCAGGTCCAGCTTGCGCAGCGGCTGCTTGCTCCAGTCCACCGGCGGCGCCTCCGGCGCGAGCCCCAGCGCCCGCTGGGCTGTGCGCACATAGCGTTCGTTGATCGTGAACAGCCCCAGGGCCTTCGCTTCGGCGTAGGGGCGCTGGCCGTAGTGATAGCGCGTCGCATCGGCCAGGCTGTAGTTCTCCAGTCCGTTGACCTCCAACGGGCTGAAGTACATCGTCTCGCACTTGCGCGCCCGCAGGTCCCAGCCCCACTGTGCGCTGGCGTCGGCCCGGACGGCCGGGCTCTGCTGCCCCACGAGTGCCGGGTTGCGCCACAGCTCGCGCAGCGAGGCCAGGTGGCCGTCGGGCTTGACGAAGTACATCCCGCAGCGCGGGTCCATGTACGCCCAGCCGCCCTCGACGTAGATCTCGGTGGTGATGTGCCCGCCGAGGATGTGCATGACCAGCCGCCCGGGAAGGCCCGCGACCTCACACAGCGCCACGTGCAGGCGGCTGAGCGTCTCGCAGAGGATCTCCGGCTTGGCGACCATCTGCTCCTCGGTGCCGCCGTAGACATAGCGGGTGAAGTCCGCGTCCGGGGCCTGCCGGCGCAGGTCGCGGCAGAAGCGCATGAGCGCCAGGGCGCGTTCGCGGTCGGTGCGGCAGCCGGCGGTGAGGCGGCCGACCAGGGCATCGAGTTCGGGCCGGTCGCCACGCCGGTAGCGGGGTGTCAGCGGGGTGAACTCGGTGTAAAGGACCGCCTCGGTCTGCGGGCAGAGGATCACCAGTTCGTCGCGAAGCTGGGCCTCCACGTTGGGCCCGTAGTTGATCCCGAGTTGCTCCTGGTTGAGGCGATAGGCCTCGGCCCGGTCGTCGCCCACGAGGCGGTCGGCGGCGGCCCGGCCGGTGTACGGGGCCAGGTCGGCCACGGAATGCGCGCGCGGCCCGCGATAGAGCTTCTCCTGTGCCCGGGTCCAGGCGTCATCCGCGAGGGCGTCGGTGCTGGTCAGCAGGCACAACACGACGCCCGCGACCAGCCAGGGCGCGAAACAGTCCATGGTAGCATTCTCCCCTGTTGTGGGCCGTAACGGCCCCGTCAGCGCGAGTTCAGATCGTTGGACAGCACGAGCTTCTGCACGCCGAGCTTGCTGCTGGCCGGCCAGGCCAGCTTGAGGACGTGCTCACCCGGCTGCAGCGATACGACAACAGGCTTGTCGGCAGCGGTCGTCGGCAGCCACTGCCAGAAGGTCTCGGTCGCCGAGGCGCTGCCAGCGGGCTGGCCGTCGCAGGTGACGGCCACTTGCCCCGGTCCGCCCATCGCCCGGCCCCGCAGCCACACGCGGTACTGCCCGGCCTCGACCACCTGCAGCTTGAGGACGGCCTCGCCCGGCTGCTTGCCGGTGAGGGCCGCGAGCTTCCAGGTCGGTCCGCTGCGCAGGGCCGTCAGGCCCACACCACCACTCAGCTGCGCCTCGTCGGCGGTCACGGCGGGGTAGCTGTAGGTGGGCAGATCGGGCGACGCGGCGGCGGTCAGGTTCACATCATCCACGCACAGCTTGATCGTCACCGGCTCGCGCGTGTTCATGTTGACGGCGACGTAGGCGCTGTTGCCATAGTCGGGGACGGTGAAGCTGCAACTGAGACGCTGCCACGTCCCCGGCTTCGTGTCATCGTACGTCGTTGTCGCGAAGGCGGTGCGTGTCTGGACCTTGTCGCGAATGGCGCAGCGCAGGCTCACGGGCGGGGTGCCGGGCGTGATCTCGACGACCTTCACCCAGGCCGAGAGGCGATACTGCTGGCCGGCCTGCAGGCTCATGATCTCCCACGGCGGGCCGCAGGCGTAGCGGGTGACGAGGTATTCGTTCTGGCCCTGGCCCGTGCCGGTGACGAGGGCGCCGAGCTTGCCGCTGTGCGCGGCCTCCGGCGAGGGGTTCACCACGAAGCCCAGACGCGTGACCCAGCCTGAGATGCCCTCCTCGAAGTCGGGGTTGGGCATGAGGGTCGGCAGGGCAGACAGGGCGGGCGAGCGGGCCTCCCGGAGTTGCTGGGCGTAGAACGTGCCGAAGTCCGGGCCGGGGAACTTGCCAATCTCGGTGATGGCCCCGGGCATAGAGTGGATGAGGTATCCGGCGCTCTTGCCCCCGGAGGCTGTGCTTTGCAGGCCGATCATCGCCCCCGCGAAGCTGAGGCGCACGATCTCCCGGAGGTCCTCGTTGTGGGTGCGGTTGGCGGCGAAGGCGAGGCCTTCGTCCATGATGCCGCCACTGCCCGAGCCGGCCGCGGTCAGGGGGCAGGAGGTGTAGCGGAAGCCGTTCTCGGCCGGCACCCACATCGTGTCCACGATGAACTTGGCGATGCCCACGATGTCATCGGCGACCTGCTCGCGGCCGGTCTCCTGGTAGAAGCGCTTCATGCCGGTCATCAGCACGCCGGCCATGAAGCCCGCCTCACCGGAGTGCTTCTGGTCGTCGGGGCAGTTGCAGTGGCCCGTCGGGAGCTTGTGGTAGTACAGGCCATACTCGGGCCGTGTCGCCTGGGCCTTCTCGTGCACCTTGGTCAGCATGATGTCGGCGGCGTTGAGGTAGTACGGGTCGCGCGTGGCGCGGTAGGCGCTCATGACCGCGATGGTCATCCAGCCGGGCTCACGCGCGTTGCCGAAGTCGAAGTTGGTGGTGTTAGGACCGGCCATCCAGTCGGCGGCGAGGCGGGCGCTGGCCAGGACCAGCGGGTCACCCGAGAGCATCCCGTACAGGAAGTTGCCGCCGGTCCACATGTGCCCGCGGTTGGTGGCGTAGCCGAGGGAGTAGACTTCCATGTCCTTGTAGTTGCGCGGGTAGTAGCCGCCGGTGTGGCCCATGCAGTGGACCCATATCTCGCCCGGCATCGGCTCGACGCCGCGGTCGGGTAGCCGCGTGGGCTCCTCGGCCCAATGGATCGTGTCAATGTCCGTGTTGTGGCGCGAGGCAGCCTCGCCCAGATAGAAGAAACGCGGGTCGCCGGTGCGCAGGTACTGCTGCAGCATGCCGACCTGCAGGTCGTACTCGATGTTGCCCCAGTTCAGGCGGCGCTCGCCCCACCAGTCGCCGTAGTTCATCAGCCCGTACTCGTGGTCGCGCTCGCGCCCATCGAGGTAGGCCGTGAGGCCGTCAGCCAGGATCTGGTCATAGGCGGCCCAGGCGGCAGCGTTGTCGGCGAGGATGTCGCCGGCCGCCTGCGCGGCCTGGTAGTACCGCGCCGGGGCCACGGCGGTGAGCGGGCGGGCGGCGCGCGCCATCACTTCGGCCGCGTCGGCCGGCGGGCCCAGCCATAGCTCGTGGCGCTTCATCAGGCCGCGCCGGTAGGTGTAGTTGCCATCGCGCAGGTAGTAGTACAGCTTCTCCTCATCGGGCTTGTTGGCGTACAGGTCGGCGGGGGAGATGGGCGGGCAGAGGCCCAGGCGCAGACCCGACGCGGTCGCGCCCAGCGACTTGGGGTACTGCTGCCAGAAGTCCTTGACCGCGAGCGTCAGGGCGTCGGTCTTCACCCAGCCGGCGAGGCGCTTGCCCGACGCGGCGCCGACGAACTTGTCGTCGAACTGCTGGACGACGTCGGCCCCACCGGCGAGGCTGACGGGAGTGGCGTCCACGACCCCGACGGTAGTGCTGGTCGGGGCGGCGGCGGTTGCCGCGTCCAGCGACAGCGACTTGATGGCCGTCAGGTTCTCGTGAATGAGGTCATTGCCGAAGACGTGGTCCACGCGGACGTACGACTTGCCCGCGAAGGCCGTAACGAGCAGGGCGCCCATGAAGTGCTTGCGCCCGGCGGCGGTGTAGTGGCCATCCATGCGGACGGTCGTGCGGAGAGCGCCGCGCTCGATAATCTGCACGTCCTCGGTCTCGAAGGCGAACGCGGTTCCGTCCTTGTCGGTGAGCGTGCTGGTCAGGCCGGCGAGGAGAGCATCGCCGGCGGCGGCGCGCAGCTCGGCGGCGCCCGCGCGCGGCGCGATGACATGCGCCGGGCCGGTGTCCACGAGCACGCCGCCGCGCCCGGACAGCTCGGCCAGCTTCAGCGGGGCGGCCACCGGCGGGCTGGCGGCCTTCGCCCCGTACTCGAGCACGAGGCCGAGCCTCTGGTCAGCCTTCAGGTCAAGCTGGGTGTCCAGCAGCAGCCACTTGATGCTGCCATCCTCCCAGCGCGACTCCGCACGGGCTTGCAGGGGCAGCGGCCCTGAGGGGGCCAGCAGGCGGGTGTTGGTCGCCTCGAACAGCGCGCCCTTCGCGAGGGGCACGCCGCAGGTCAGCGGCGTTCGGGCGCGATCCTGGCCGGCGGGCTCGGCGACGGTCAACTCCACCTTGCCGGCGGGCACGGGGCGTGGGGCGGCGGGGCTGGCGACGGGAACTGTCTGCTCGACGGCGGCCTTGTCCAGGCCGGTCAGCACCAGACGGAGCGTCCGGTTCGGGCCGACAGACAGACCGGGGAAGTCCAGCCGGTGGTTGTTGCAGGCGTACTTCTCCGGCCCCGCGCCTGGCGCGCCGGTCAGCTCGCCCGTCGCCACGGCAGGCGCATTGGTGATGAAGCGGACCTGCAGGTCGTAGGTCTTGCCGACCTCACGCCAGACCGGGCGAACGGTGAGGGCCCGCAGGGCCAGGGGTGGCGGCGGGGTCGCCGGGGCCTGGGCGAAGGCGGCACAGGCAAGCAGGAGTGTCAGCAGTGGCAAGACGCGGCGCATGGCATGCCTCCGAGAGGAAGTGGGGGATCAGTGCTTGGTGATGAAGGCCTGGACCAGGGGTGCATCGAGGTCGCGGTCGGTGAGCACGAGATAGACGGGCAGGTAGATGCCGCCCATGGCCAGGCGGTTGAGGACACGCACGGCAACCGTGTTGCCCTGCCCGGCGCGCAACTGTGACGCGACATCCGCCAGGAAGGGTGTGGTCCAGATCTGCTCGGGGGTCAGGCCGGTGCTGGGGCAGGAGTGCTCGCAGACCTGCCGGCCATTGACGTAGACCCACGCGTCCTCATCTACGGCCCCGAAGTACAGATAGGCATGTTTGCGCGCGGGGCCGGCGGGCAGCGTGAGCTGCTGGCGGTACCAGCCGAACCCCGTGTAGTCGGGGAAGCCCTGGCTCTCCCAGCCGTTCCCCTTGTCGCTGCGCACGACGGCCCAGCGGGAGTCGTCCGCACCCTCGGAGAACCAGCCGTCCTTGACGCCGACATCGCGCGGGTCGGTGGTGAAACGCCACTCGGGCGCCAGCGGACGGACGGTGACCTCCTCCGGCTTGATCTGCTGCAGGCTCTGCTTGACGCGGATCGCGTCGCGCCACCCCTTCAGCTTCTCCTCCAGGTCCGGACCGCCCTCACGCAGGTACTGCACCTTCTCGCGGCGGGCGATGGTCTCGAACTCCGCGAGTACAGCGGCGTACTGGTCCGGCCAGGCGTCCGGGCCCTGCACGAGCTTCACGTACAGGATCGGCAGCTTGGCGAGGTCCACACGCCGGCGCGCCTCGCCGGTGGGGCATTGCTGCTGCGCGTCGTCGAACAGCCGCGTGGACTGGTCGAGGAATTCCCTGGACAGGAACGGGGAGGTCATCGGGTAGCGGATGCCGCCCTCGGGCTTCTCCATCGTGTCCATGTGCTTGGCCTTGTTGGCATAGGACAAGTCCCAGTACGCCAGGAGGTCGCCAGCGGCGCGGCCGTAGTAGCCGGTGATGAAGTCAGTGACGAGGTCGGGCACCTGGAGCGACGGGTCCCACAGGACTTTGGCCATCACCCACGACCGCAGGGCGGCGAACTCGCTGCCGAAGCCCTGGTAGGCCGCCTGCATCATGATGCCCTTGACCTTGTGGCTCACGTAGAAGTCCACGGTCGGCTGCAGCACATCCATGTTGGGCATGGGGGCCGAGTAGTGGCTGAAGTTGACGAAGTAGTCCCAGATGCTCAGGTTGTCGGCGACCTTCGACCAGGCGATGATGGCGTCGCGGTAGCGCTTGCTCCGCGGGCCGGTGTTGTCGGTGAAGCAGGTGAAGGGATACGGCCACGAGTGCAGGTCGTTGCACAGGCGGATGATGACATTGTGGCGCGGGCGCACAAGCTTCGGCGCGTCCACGGTGTCGAGGTAGGCCAGGGTCGAGACCATGACCTCCGGCCGCTCCTGCTCCACGGCCTCGGCAATGTGGTTGAGGAAGGTGATGAGCGTCCCCGAGGGGCTGCCGTTGGCGTTGTCCACGGCCTGGCAGTTCGGGCACAGGCAGTGCTGCCCGCCGTCGTTGGGCGAGACTTCCACGATCTCGGTGTGCGGGTTCTTGCGCAGGATGGCCAGGAGGCTCTCGGTGGCGAGGCGCAGCACTTCGGGGTTGGTCAGGCAGAGCTGCTGGGCCGACCGCTTGCCGCTCTTGGCGAGCATGAAGTACTCCGGGTGTTTCTCGAAGTACTGGCCGGGCGGGACGAGCGTGTTGAACGTGTGGACGAAGAGGCCGTCGTAGTCCACGTGGCCGCCCCATTCCTCGGGGACGGCGGCGCCGGGGGCGTTCGTGCGGTTGCGCAGCGACCACGTGGCATCGAAGGCGTCGAAGTAGAACGGATCGCGCAGGAACAGGCGGGGCGCAAAGCCGCGCGGGACGGGAGCGAAGGTCAGCGTGCGACGGTGGGGGATACGGGCCGAGGTGCGGTCATACCAGCGACAGCCCAGGTCCTCCTCGAGCAGGGCGTAGACGGCGTTGATGGCTCCGCGGGCCTTGCCGCCCACGAGCAGCAGGCGCTGGCCGGAGACGGCGATGGCGTAGCCCTCGTTGCCGAGCCCGCCGCGCGGCAGCGGCAGCTTCACTCCGGCCAGCCGGTTGGTCTGGCCGACGCTGATCTCGGTCGGCCGGGCGGGCTCCGAGTCCGGGACGATCGCGAGCTTCGCGTCGGTCATCTCGCCGAGCCATTGGGCGAGATCGGCGGCGGCCTTCTGGTCCTGGGTGGTCGGGGCCGCCGGGATGACGATGACATAGTCCGTGGCCCCGCCCTTGGCCAGCGTCAGGGGCGCGGCGGCCTGACCCGTCGGCTGCAGGCTGTTGTGCCAGCGGGCCGGCGCGGCAACACACACCGCGGAGATCAGGAGCAGCGGCAGGGCGATCGGTAGCCAGGGCGCGGTCGGTCGGTTCATGTCCAGTCACCTCAGCAGGGGCCTCGGGGGCCGTATGGCGGCTTCTTCGCGCCGGCGACGCCCGTGCCCTCCCTGGAGCGCCGCACCTTGCGCCCCGCGCAGGTCACGGACGCGCGGGCAGCGAATTGCAGCGAGCGCCGTGGCGCACTGCCGATGCCCCCAAGGAGAGGTTGAGCCTTGAAGATACTGCAGATCACAGCCCCGGGCGAGTTCGCCCTTCTCGATGTGCCCATCCCCGAGCCGGGAGAGGGCCAGGTGCTCATGCGGGTGGACGCGGTCACCACTTGCGTCCAGTGGGACCTGCACTGCTGGCACAATGAGCCCATGTTCATCGGACACCAGTTCAAGTACCCGTACACGCTGGGGCGCTGCGGGCATGAGGCCACCGGGTGGATTGAGGCGGTCGGGCCGGGCGTCACCGAGTTCGCCCCGGGCGACCGCGTGAGCGCCTGGCGGGACCATTCCGAGAACGTTCAGGGCGCCTACGCGCAGTACTACGCCCTGCCGGCCGCGAGCACGATCCGCGTGCCCGAGGGGCCCCCGCCGGAGGCGCTGGCGCCGATCGAGATGGCCATGTGCATGGCCACGGTCTTCCGGATGCTCCGCGAGATGAACGTCATCGAGGGGCGCGTGTTCGGGCTGACGGGCCTGGGCCCGGCCGGGCTGATCGCCCTGCAGATGGCGCGGGCGGAAGGGGCGGCCGAGGTCATCGGCTTCGACCCGCTGCCCGAACGGCGCGAGTTGGCCCTGAAGCTGGGCGCGGATGCCTGCTACGACTCCACGACCGACCTCAGCGACAGCTTCCCCGCCCGTCCGGCGGCGCCGCGGCTGGAGACGACCGTGGACTGCGTGGGCGCCAGGCAGACGGTGGAGTTCGCCATGGATCACACCTCGGACGTGGTGGCGCTCTTCGGCGTGCAGCGCGAGGACTACATCTATGCGCCGCGCCATGGGCGCCTGCGCCTGTGCGGCTACAAGGGCCACTTCCGCGAGTCCGCGGAGTATGCCGTGGCGCTGATTGAGCAGGGCAAGCTCGACCTGGCGGCGCTCGTATCGCACAACTTACCCCTGGAGCGCTACGCCGAGGGGACGGCCCTGCTGGAGGCCCGGCAGGCCATCAAGGTCTGCTACTGGCCCTGGAAGTCCTGAGCGCGGCACGGGGCGAGCGGCGGGAGGTCATCGGCAGTTGGCGGGGAAGGGGCGGCAAACCTGTCCCGAGGAGCCCTGCTGATGTACCGATTGGATCCCGCTGCTGTCTATGCCTGGCCGCAACTGCTCGACGACCCGAGGCATGCCGCCCGCATCGAGCGCATCCTGCGTGCCTGCGACCGCTCGCTGAATGACCTCGTCCTCATCACTCCCGATTCGTTGGCGGATGTCATCAGCCAACTGCGCGACCTGGAGCGCCCGGCGCCGCGCCGCCGCGCGCTCGTGTTCGGCCAACTGAAGACCGACGACACCGACCCCGACTGGGAGGACCTGCTCAGCACCTGTCCCGAAGGCACGAGCCAGAACGAGTTGGTGACGCTGTACGGCTACGGGACGAACCTGAACCTACGGCGGCGGGAGTATGACCAGCAGGCCAACCACGTCTGCTGGTGCGCGCGGGAGTTCAACACCATCTGGGGCTGCTCGCACGGCTGTCAGTATTGCGGCATGGGGCGCGGGGGCAATCGGTTGGTCCTCGGCGTGAACCTCGAGGACTACGCCGAGAAGATCGTGCGGCCGGCGCTGGAGCAGTACCCGTGGCAGAAGTGCTACCGCCTCATCGGCGCGGCGGCCGACCAGATCACCTTCGAGCCCGAGTACGGCGCCTACGAGGCCATCGGGCGCCTGTTCTCCGAGTTCCCGGACCGCCACCTCATCACCCACACGGCCAGTGACAACGTCTACTGGCTGGGCGACTTCCCCTACCGCGACCGGGTCATCCACGTCTACAGCCTCACCTCGGATGAATACGCGGCGGCGCTGGAGCCGGATACGCCGACCCCGGCGGAGCGTCTGGCCGCGGCCGCGTACTGCGAGAGCATCGGCATCCCCTCGCGGCCGAAGCTCAAGCCCGTCATCCCGGTCCGCAACTGGCGGGAGGACTACGAGCGCCTGATCGCCGACCTGTTCGCCCAGACCCACCCCCAGTCCGTCGGTCTGTGTGTGATGATGTGGATGAACCTGCAGACGGCCCGCGAGTTCCTGGACATGGACCAACTCGAGCCCGCCTTCGCCCAGGCCATGCAGGACCAGGAGGAGGCCCTGCGCGGCGTGGACACCGGGCCCTTCCCGCCCGAGGTCCGCAAGGAGATCTACCGCTACCTGATCGGGCAGATCCGGCGCTGGGACGCGCAGGTGCCGATCTACATCAGCACCGAGACGCGCGAGATGTGGGACGAGATGGAGAGCGAGCTGGGGCAGAGCAAGACGGCCTTCATCTGCGGCTGCGGCCCGATGGCGACCCCCGATGCGAAGCTGACCCTGTCCCCTGACATGAAGTACACGACCTACGCGGCCACGGACTGCTGAGCCCGGACGCCGGGCGGCGAGCAGTGAGGGCACTGGCCCCGGGGGCCCAAAGGAGACGGAGAATGCGCATACGGACAGCCGTGAGACTGGCGGCGGCGCTGCTGGCGGCTGGGACCCTGGTGTGGGCACAGGACAGCGGTCCGGCGAAGAAGCTGATCGAGGTCGGCTGGGACCTGCCCAACGCTGAACGTCTCCGCGCCAATCTCACGGTGATGGAAACCACGCCGCTGCAGGGCTGCGGGGTGCGCTTCGCCGGGCCGGGCAACAAGCCCGCCCTGTGGTTCTCCTTCAGCCGCGAGCCGTATGACAAGCAGGTGGTGGCACAGATCGTCAGCGACCTCAAGGCCGTGCAGCCCCGGCGGCTGCGCTCCCTCTTCCTGCTGATGAACGCCAACCCTGGCGATGTGGACTGGTTCGATGACGCCGGCTGGAAGGTGATCGTGGACCACTGGCGCACGGCGGCCCGCGTCACGCGAGAGGCCGGGATGGCGGGGATCATGTTCGATCCCGAAGCCTACCGCGACCCGTACCGGGCCTTCGACTGGTCGGCGCAGGCCCAGGCCGGGAAGCACACCTTCGCCCAGTACACGGAGATGGCGCGGCGGCGGGGGCGCGAGGTGATGGCGGCGGTCGCCAAAGAGAACCCGAAGGCCACGATCCTGGCGTTCTTCCTGCTCTCGATCCACCGGCAGGCTGCCGAGCGCGCCGACCCCATGGGCGCGTTGGCGGGCAGCCCATACGGGCTGCTGCCGGCCTTCGTCAATGGGTGGCTCGATGTGGCGCCCCCGACGCTGACCTTCGTGGATGGCTGCGAGAATGCCTACCGGTACAACAACCGGCTGGACTACCTGACCGGCGCGAACCTGATCCGCAACACCTGCGTGCGGCTGGTCGCGCCCGAGAACCGCTACAAGTACCGGGCGCAGGTGCAGGTGGGCTTCGGTGTATATCTGGATGCGTATGTGAATCCGCCGACGAGTTCCTGGTACATCAACCCGGGCACGCAGACGCCGGTGCGACGGCTGGCCGAGAATGTCACCACCGCGCTCGAGGTGGCCGACGAGTACGTGTGGATCTACGGCGAGCAGTGCAGTTGGTGGCCGGTGCCCCATCCGGCCGCGGACAAGGTGCGCTGGCCGCAGAAGCTGCCGGGGATCGAGCAGGCCCTGCGCATGGCCGCCGATCCGCTAGGCTATGTGCTGGAGCAGTTGGCCAGACCGGGGGAGCGCCAGAACCCCCTGGTGAATGCCGACTTCGGGTCCGCCACGGCCGCCGCGCCGACCGGCCCGCAGCCGTCCGACTGGAAGCAGGGGACCGCGCCGCCGGGGTGGAGCTACTGGCAGAGCGGGGCCTCCAAGGGCCACCCGAACTGGGACCGCACGGTGGGGCGAACGGCCCTCGGCTCCGGCGCGCTGGTGGGCATGAGGAACGGTTGCCTGATCCAGAGCGTCCCGGTGACACCGGGCGAGCGCTGGGCGGTGGCGGCATGGTGCCGGGTGCAGGGGGCGGGCACGCCGTCCTTCGCCATGCGCTGGCAGACCCCCGAGGGCAAGTGGCACGCCGAGGCGCTCGATGTGAGCCTGAGCACCGCCCGGACCGAAGGTGAATGGGCACTGATGGCCGGCGCGGGCGTCGTGCCCGAGGGCGCCGGGAAGCTGGTGCTGCTGCCTTCCGTGACCGGGCAGCAGTCGGACCAGGACACCATCTGGTGGGATGACGTAGTGGCTTTCCGCATGGACGACTGACAACTCCCAGACCGCCGTGGACCTGTGAGGTGCGTTCCGGTGAAGCGACTCGCGTTGCTTGCGCTTGTGTGCGTCGGGGCCTGGGGCCCCGCGCTCAGCCAGACTCTGGTGGCGGGGCGGTGCGCGCAAGCCCCGGCCCTCGACGGCCAGCCGGCGGATGCCTGCTGGCAGGAGGCCATGGTCGCCACGGACTTCTCGGTGCTGGGCAGCGGCGGGACGGAGCGCGCTTTCCGCCAGACCACCGCCCGCGCCGTCTGGGACGACCAGGCGCTGTACCTGCACGTGATCTGCCTGGAGCCCGATCCGGCATCCGTCACGGCCGAGGTCAAGAACCGCGATGGCGAGGTCTGGATGGAAGACGCCGTCGAGGTGTTCCTGCAGCCTGACCTCGCGCGGACGGACTTCCTGCACTTTGTCATCAACGCCCGCGGCGTCCGCTACGAGGAGCGCAACACCGACCCCGCGTTCGACCCCGACGTCCAGGTCCGAGCCGTGGCTCTGCCGCAGGCGTGGCAGGTGGAAATGGCCCTGCCCTGGCAGCAGCTGGGGGTCGCGGCGCCGCGTGAGGACGCTGCCTGGGGCTTCAACGTCGGGCGCGAGCATCGGCCGCAGCGACCCCAGGAATGGAGCACCTGGGCGCCTTTGGCCAAGGGCGAGGCCAAGTTCCATCGCCCCAACCTGTTCGGGCGGCTGCAGTTCGCCGCCCAGCCCCGGCCTGGTCGCGTCTCGGGCTATCAGGCCACCGACGGCCTGGTCGTCAACCCGGACTTCAGCCGCGTCAAGGACGGGAAGCCGGAGGGCTGGGGCCTTGCCGCGTCGTCCCGGTGCGCTGAAGTCTCCCCGGCCTCGGGCCACTGGGGGGTGCGCAACGACGGGGACTATGGCGTCGCCAGCCAGCCCCTCAACCTGCCCGTGAAGGCCGGGGACGCCTTCACGATCTATGCCGTCATGCGCGGCTCCCCGGACACGCTGGCGGGGGTCGCCGCCGTGCAGGAGATGGAGGACGGCAGCCCCGACGATCTGTACCCCTTCTGGAAGCTGGAAGTGACCGGCGACTACCGGCTCTACAGCGGCCGCATCATCGTGGACAAGGGGGCCCGGCGCCTCAAGTCCTTCAACCTGTACCGGGCCAACCGGCAGGGCTGGATCGAGTATGCTTACGTGCAGATGGTCCCCGGGATCCGCGGCGCCAGCGGCATTGCCGATGCCACCCGCTGTACCCGCCAGGAGCACCGGGGGATCGGCGAGCCCGCCGCGACCCCGGCGCTGCCGGCCTTCGAGCCCCTCCCCGGCGGCCCGCTGCGGGCCCTGATCTTCATCGGCGAGTTCCAGCGCGATGTGGTGGAGCTGGCCCAACGCCTCGATCTGAACTATGACCTCGTCTACTGCCCGACCTACCGGCCCTCCGGCAAGGTAGACTCGGTGGTCGCCTACGACCCGGAGACCGTCCTGCGACGGCTGGCGTCAGGCGACTATGATCTCATCATCCTCGCCGGGAACCCCTCCGCCTCGGAAGTGGTAGACGGCCTGCTGTCGGCGGCCGGGCGCGGGGTGGGGGTGCTGTGCGTGGATCCCGTCGGGGGCGGCGGTCCGGTGGACGCTGGCCAGTACAAGCGCCTGCGTGCGGCCCTGAAGGCCACCGCGCTCCCGGGGGAGCGGTGGGCCGAGGTGCTGGGGGCGCTCGACCCCGCGGCTCTGGCAGTCACCACGGACGGCCCCCCGGCGCTCAAGGCCGTGGCCGCGAGTGAGGTCGGCAAGGCACGGGTGGCCTGCCTGACCTGGGCCGATCCCGTGAGCGGTCTGATCCCCTTCACGCCCGGGTGGGGCGAGTACTGGGAGTACCGCTGGGCGGCCCTGTGCCGGGCGGCCCTGTGGGTGGCGCGACGGCCCAGCCCCGGGCACCTCGAGGCCCTGGAAGTCGGCCAGAACGTGACCGCACAGGTCACCGGCCCTCCCGGCCAGCCCCTGACGGTCGAGGTGCGCTGGGACGCGCGGTTTGGGGGCCTGGGTTCGCTGCAGCGCACCGTGACGCCCGGTGTGGCCGGGCCGGCGACGGTCACCTTCACCGCCCCGGCCGCGGCGGCCAGGACGCGCGGGCCGGTGGTCGCGCAGGTGCTGCTGCGCGACAGAGCCGGGCATGCCCTCGACTTTGCGGCCCGGCCGCTGCTGGCCACGACGCCGCCGGTGACGATCCAGAGCGTGACCGCCCCGGCCGAGGTGGCCCCCGGGGCCGTGTGCGACGTGCAGGCCACCTGCGCCATCGCCGAGGGCGCCAGGCCGACCCTCCGGGCAGAACTGGTGGACGCCTTCGGGCGCGTGCTGTCCCGGGCTGAGACAAGGCCCTCGGCCGCCGGCACCCAGCAGGTCAAGCTGGCGCTGCGCGTGGCGAGCCCGCTGTCGGTGTACCATCGGGCCGTCGTGTCGGCATGGGAGGGCGAGGTGCTGGTGGACCGGGCCGGCGCCGAGGTGCTGGTGCCACAGGCGGCGGACGATCTGGACGACTTCGCGCTGGCCACCGGGTTCGCCGCCTCGCAGATCCGGTGCCCGGAGCACCTGCGTGATGAGCTGGCGGCATTCCTGCGCGCGCAGGGCGTACGCTCGTGCACGATCAGCGAGTACCTTGTGCAGCGCGGGTTCTCGGCCTTCGGCGGGGTGCTGCACTCGGGGATGCGCAACACCGGCAAGGCCCCGGTGCGCGTGCGCTGCTTCAGCGATCCGGCGGAGCTGGCGGGGCTGGCGGAGCGCACGACCGCCGCCGTGGCCGCCAAGCGCCGCTGGGGCTTCATCGGCTACAACATGGATGACGAGACGCACCTGTCGCAGCAGGGCAACGAGGAGTTCTGCGCCTGTGACTTCTGCCGCCAGGGCTTTCAGGACTGGGCCCGAAGCTGCTATGGCGACATCGCGCAGGCCAACCGCGAGTGGGGGACACAGTACGCGAGCTTCGACGAGATCACCGTGCCGCTGCTTCACGACCTGAGGGGGCAGACGAACCCGGCCCGCTGGGTGGACTTCCGCCTGCACATGGACCGCGTGTGGGCCCGGGCGTACGCCACCGCCCACGAGGCGGTCCGGGCCCGGTTCCCCGACGTGCGGCTGAGCTTCACCAACCCCTACGCCTACAACTCCCTGTCCGGCACCGACTTCTCGCTGTGGACGCCGCACGAGGAGTTGCTGCTGCGCTACTTCTACCGGCAGGTCGTGGACCGGAACAAGTCGTGGTCGCACGCGCCGATGATCTCGTGGTTCGGCTACGAATCTACGGCGCCGGAGTGCCGGCAGTTCCTGTGGTGGTTTGCGCTCAACGGCGGCGTCAGCCCGATCTGGTGGGACCCGCTGGAGCCCTGGGGCTACACCGGCAAGGACGGCTTCACGCCCTGGCAGATGCTCGATCCGCTGTGGCGGCCCACGGGGCGCAGCGTGGCCGTCACCGAGGCGGCCCGCGACCTGCAGGGAGGGATCGGCAAGGTGCTGCGCCTGGCGCAGCCGGCCGCGGCCGAGGCGCTCGTGATCCATTCCCAGGCCAGCCTGCACAGCCTGTACGCCGAGGCCGCGCTGCCGGTGGGGCGGCCGGTGAACACGGGCTACCAGCGGTATGCATCAGCCGATGATGCGCTGGCCGCGGCGCTCAAGCGGGCGGGCCTGTGCTATCGCTACGCGCTCCCCGAGCAACTGACCCGGGAGCGGCTACGGGGTGTGTCGCTGGTTGTTCTGCCGTGCTGCGTGGCGCTGAGCGACGAGGCGGTGGCGGCGCTGCGGCAGTTCGTCGCCGGCGGCGGGCGGTTGCTGGCGGACCTGATGCCCGCCACGCAGACGGCCCATGGCTGCCCGCGGGCGGCGTCGCCGCTGGCGGAGGTGTTCGCCGGGCCGCGGGCGGTGTGCCTGGGGAGTGCAGCGACGGCGACACAGGCCGAGGCGATTGACACCGCACTGGCGAAACTCGGCGTGCAGGCGGCGCTCTCCTGGCGGCTGGCCAGGGGCGGGTTGCCGGCGCAGACGGAGGCCTACCGGTTCACGCTGGGGGCGGCGGAATATGTGGGGCTGGTGCGCGCGGCGACGGGGGAAGCGGCCCGGGAGGGCGATGTAGTCCTGCGGCTGCCCGAGCGCCGGTTCGTGTACGACGCCCGGGCCGGGCGACTGCTGGGGCAGCTTGAGGAGCTGAAGATCGCAGTTCCGCCGGCGGATGCGCGCTTCCTGGCGTTGCTGCCGTACCGCGTGGAGGGGCTGGGCCTGCAGTGCCGCTTGCAGGGGAGACAGTTGCAGGTCACCGCGGCGGTCCGGTGCGCCGGCCGTCCGACGGACCATGTGCTGCACCTGGAGCTGACCGCGCCGGGGCAGCAGGCCCCGGTCTTCGCCTACACGCGCAATGTGGCGGCCCCGGGCGGGCGTGTGACCACGACCATCCCGTTGGCGCTGAATGACCCGTCAGGGGCGTGGCAGGTCACGGTGCGCGACGTGGCCAGCGGCGTGAAGGCGGCGGGGACGTTCCGCGTGCCCTGAGCGGCCCGCGAGCGGCTACACGTTCCAGTCCGGGCGCAACTCGCGGGCGCGTTTGGCGATCTTCTCGCGGAGCTGCTTAGGCTTATTGATGTCCCCCAGGATGCTCGGCAGCGGCTGGCCCGGCCCGGCATCCGCCGGATCGGCCGACCAGTTGTCCCCCTCGTAGGGCGCCAGTTCGACGGCGTTGTCGAAGCTCGGCACGTCCAGGGCCACGTTGTTGTTCAGGGCGCTCCTGTAGGCCAGGATCCCCAGGCAGCTCATCTGCAGGCCGCGGTAGACATCGAAGTACGGCGGCACCCCCGTGCGGATGGCCTGGACGAACTCGTGCAGCATGAAGAAGTCCGCCCCGCCATGGCCGGTGCGGGCCGCCAGGTCGTGGTGCTGGCGGAACTCCGGCCGGTACGTCATGTCGGCGGGCTCCCCCGGCTGCTTGTTCCAGGACTCCTTGTGGATCAGCAGTTGCGTGTAGTCGGTCCGCGAGTTCTCCAGGCAGCCCTTGTGGCCGTAGATGCGGTACCACAGCAGGTGCTTCTCCAGGGCGCCCAGGAGGAGCTTGGCGTAGGCCCCGTTCTCCATCTGCACCATGATCACCGCCGCGAGGTCGTTGCGCTTGTAGGTGTCGCTGCACGCGGGGGTCATGGCGTCCCACGGCACCACAAAGCCATTCACCTTCACCGGGCGCAGGCGGGTGACGTACATGATCGGGCTCATGCTGTGGGTGCAGTAGTACGTCGCGGGCATCCAGTTGCGCCAGTGGTCGAAGGTGGGCGAGAGGCTGATCTTGGTGTCAGCCGAGACGGGGTGGACGTACTCGCCCTCGCCATAGCGGAACTCGCCAATCTCGCCCTTCTGGTACAGGTAGGCCATCTCCTGGGCGAAGTTCATGTACGCACAGTTCTCGGCGAACATGTAGATCCTGCCGCTGGCCTCGACGGCCCGCACCAGCTCGACGGCCTCGCCCATGGTCTTGACGGCGATGCACTCGCTCTGCACGTGCAGCCCCGCCTGCAGCGCCTGGACGGCGGCGGGGGCGTGCTCGGTGCAGTAGTTGGCCAGCACCACTGCGTCCAGGTCGTGCTCCAGCATCTGGCTGTAGTCGGCGTAGCCCGTGACGCCGGGATGGGCGCGCAGGAAGTCCTGCAGGGCCTGCTCCCGCTGCTCGCAGATGGCCGCCAGCTCGACGCCCTCCATGGCGGCGGCCTGTTCGGCGAAGGAACGACCGCGTCCGATGCCATAGACGCCCACGCGGATGGTCTTGCGGCTGCGCCTGGCCATAGCTGCACTCTCCTGCTGCTCGGTGTTCGCGTGGTGCTCCGGGCGCGCCCCCCATCGCCAGTAGCGCGGGCGGCCTCGCCCGCGCGGTGGAGAAGGGCAGGCGAGGCCGCCTGCCCTACGAGACCGGTGGTTCCTCCCGGAACGCGCTGTCGGACACGGACCGGTTCTGGCCGGTCGGGCCCGACGGGGGGCGGACTTCGGCGCGACGCGAAGGAATCCCTCCTGCGTATCACGCGCGCAGCGCACGGGCAGGTCTTGGGCGCGTACGCCCGGAAGAGACTGCCGCGAGGCGCTGCCTGCGGGCAGGCGCCATGGACCGGTCACTGAGGTTGGCTGCCTTGTCTGACCCTCCGCCCCCCATCCTGGCATGTCGCGACCTGGGCAAGGCCTATCCGGGGCTGCTGGCTCTGGACGGCGTCAGCCTGGAGATGGCGGCGGGTGAGTTGTGGGCGCTGGTGGGGGAGAACGGCGCCGGCAAGAGCACCCTGGTCAAGATCATTGCGGGGCAGACGGCGCCCAGCGCGGGGGAGCTGCGCCTGAGCGGGCGGCCGGTCACGACGTTCAGCCCTCGCATGGCCCGCTCCCTGGGCGTGGCCATCGTCCCCCAGCACCCCGACCTGTTTCCCTCCCTGACTGCCCTGGAGAACCTGTTCGTCGGCGAATGGCCGCGCGGCGTCGCGGGCCTGATCTCGTGGCCCGAGATGCGCCGCCGGGCCACCGCCATCCTGTCCGAGATGGGCGTATCGCTGGACCTGGACGCCCGCGCGGGCGACCTGACCGTGGCCGAGCGGCAGTTGCTGCAGATCGCCCGGGCCCTGCTGGCTGACGCCCGTTTGCTGATCCTGGACGAGCCGACCGCGCCGCTGGGGCAGGAGGAGACCGAGCGGCTGTTCGCGCTCATACGACGGCTCCATGGGCGCGGGGTGGCGATGGTCTACATCAGCCATCGCCTGGCCGAGGTGTTCGAGCTGGCCGAGCGCGTGGCGGTGCTGCGGGATGGCCGTCTCGTAGCCACGCGCCCCATCGGCGAGGTCAGCCGCGAGGAGCTCGTGCGGCTGATGGTGGGGGAGGCGGCGGAGGGCGCAGCCCCGGCGGCAGCACAGCATGCGAGGCAGCCGGAGGGCGCGGCATTGCTGGAAGTGCAGGGCCTCAGCGTGCCGGGCAAGGTGGCCGACGTGAGCTTCACCGTGGGGCGCGGGGAGATTGTGGGCCTGGCCGGAGTGGCCGGGTCGGGGCGCAATGAGGTGTTGCGGGCCCTGGGGGGCGTGGAGCCCGGCACGGCGGCACGGCTGCTGATCGGGGGGCAGCCGCTGCCGATCTGCAGTCCCCACGACGCCCTGCAGGCCGGGGTGTCCCTGGTACCCGCCGACCGGCACCGCGAGGCCCTGATCCTGCCCATGAACGTGCGCGAGAACATCACGCTGGGGGCGCTGCGACGCTGCGCCTCGCGGCTTGGGCTGATCCGTCGCCGGGAGGAAGCCGAGCGCGCCACGGAGCTGGCGCGGGCCTTCACGGTGAAGGCGGCCGGGGTGGAGCAACCCGTGGCGGCCCTGTCAGGCGGCAACCAGCAGAAGGTGGCGCTGGCCGCGCGGCTCGCCACGGAGCCGCGCGTGCTGCTGCTCGAGGAGCCGACACAGGGCGTGGATGTCCGGGCCCGGGCGGAACTGCACCGGCAGGTTCGCGATCTGGCCGCCCGGGGCGTGGGGATTGTCCTGGTGTCCTCGGACATGCCGGAGTTGCTGTCGCTGAGCGACCGGCTGCTGGTGCTGCACCGGGGACAGCTGGTGGGGACGCTGAATGCCGCGCAGGCCACGCAGGAGCAGGTGCTGGACCTGGCACTGGGCACTGCCGCGGAGGGGGTGGTGGGCGGGGTGCGAGCGCCGTCGCCGTCGCGCCGTCCACCCATGCGCGAGCTAGGCCTGGCGGTGCTGTTGGCGTTGCTGGTGGGCGTGGTCTCGGTTCTGGCGCCCAGCTTTGCCACCCGGGCGAACCTGGGCGACATCCTGACCAACAACGCCTACCTGCTGATTGCCGCGGTCGGCATGACGATGGTCATTCTCACCGGCGGCATTGACATCTCCATCGGCTCGATGCTGGCCGTGTGCGCCACGGTGGCGGGGGCCAGCGCCTCGGCCGGCTGGCCGGTCGGGGTGGTGCTGGCGGCGACACTGCTGGCCGGGCTGGGGCTGGGGGCGATCAACACCGTCCTCATCGTCCCGGCCCGCATCCCCCCGATCATCGCCACGCTGGCGACGCTAACGCTCGTGCGGCACGTGCTGATCGAAGTGACGGGCGGGCGGTGGATCAACCTGCCGGTGGGCTTCCGGGAGGTCGGCCTGAGCGCCCCGCTGGGGATCGCGCTTCCGGTCTGGGTCGCGGCGGGCGCGGTGGTGGCGGGCTGGGTCGGGCTGCGCTGGACGGCGGCGGGGCGGATGATCTACGCCGCCGGCGACAACCCCGAGAGCGCCGCCCACGTGGGCATCTCCGTGCGGCGGGTGCAGGTGATGGTGTATGTGGTGATGGGGCTGCTGATGGGCCTGGCGGCGTTCGTGTATGCCGGGCGCTGGAGCGCCATCCAGACGAATGCGGGGCAGGGGCTGGAGATGGTGGTCATCACGGCGGTCGTCGTGGGCGGGACCAACGTCTTCGGGGGCAGCGGAACGATGCTGGGCACGGTGCTCGGGGTGCTGTTGCTGGGGGTCATCGCCGGGGCCCTGACGCCCCTGCGGCTGGAGCCCACCTGGGAGAAGGCCTTCCAGGGCGGGCTGATACTGCTGGCGGTCGTGGCGGACACACTGCGCCGCCGGGGCCGGGGGGAGGGCTGATGGGCCGCTTCGCGCCGGCGTCAGTCAGCCGCGAGAACTGGGCCCTCCTGGGGCTCCTGGCCGCCACGGTGGTCGCGGTGAGCGCGCTGCGGCCCGCCTTCCTGCGCCCGGACAACCTGCTGGAGATGTCGCGGTTCTTCGTGGAGACCGGGCTGATCGCCCTGGCCATGGCGCCGATCATCATCTCGGGCGGGATTGACCTGTCGGTGGGGTCCATCGTGGGGCTGAGCGTCGTGACGATGGGGCTGGCGTGGCGGCTGGGTCATGTCCCGCTGGGTGTCGGTCTGGCGGTGGGCCTGGGCACGGGGCTGCTTTGCGGCCTGGGGAATGGGCTGCTGGTGGCGCGACTGCGGCTGCCGCCGCTGATCGTCACCCTGGCCACCATGGCACTATACCGGGGCCTGGCGCTGGGCCTGGGGGCCAACGCGCCGGTCAGCGACTTCCCCACCAGCTACTACGACCTCGGCCAGTCGTACTACACCGTTGCGGGGCGGGTGCAGGTCCCCGAGCAGCTTCCGGTGCTGCTGGTGGTGCTGGCGCTGGCCTGGATCGCGCTGCACCGCAGCGTGCTGGGGCGCTACGTGTACGCCATCGGGCACAATGAGCGCGCGGCGTGGTTCGCCGGGGCGCCGGTGGCACGGGTGAAGCTGGCGCTGTACGCCTTCAGCGGGCTGATGAGCGGGCTGGCGGGGGCGATCTACCTGTCGCGCGTGGCCACCGCCAAGGCCGACGCGGGCACGCTCATGGAGCTGGATGTCATCACCATCTGTGTGCTGGGCGGGGTGAGCATCAGCGGGGGGCGGGGCGACATCCCGGGCACGATGCTGGGGCTGCTGATCGTCAGCAGCCTCGTGCGGGGGTTGACTTTGGCCCGGGTGCCCTTCGAGGGGCAGAAGATTGTGTTGGGGCTGGTGTTGCTGCTGGCCGCAGTGGTCTACCAGCTCATCCAGTGGCGGGCGGGGCAAGTGCGGCCCGTGGCCGGCAGGTCCCGGGAAGACGGGCGCGAAATGCCGCCCGCGCAAGGAGAGTGACAGCCATGAGACGAGGAAGCCTGTTGCTAGCGCTGGCCGGTGTGGTCATTGTCGCGATGTCGGGATGCACCAAGACCGGGCCGCAGGAAGCGGGGCCACCCGCTCCCGCCGTGGCGCCCGCCGCCCCCGGTCCGGGAGCGGCGACACCGGGCAAGATCACCGTGCTCATGGTGCCGAAGCTCAAGGGGATTGACTACTTCAACGCTTGCGAGAAGGGCGCGCGGGAAGCGGCGCAGGCGCTGGGGAATGTCGAGCTGATCTTCGACGGCCCCACCGAGGACAAGGCGGACGCCCAGAACCAGCTCATTGACGGGTACATCGCCCAGAACGTGAACGTCATCGCGATCTCGCCGAATGACCCCGACTCCATCGCCGGCGTGCTGAAGAAGGCGCGCGCGAAGGGCATCCATGTCCTCACCTGGGATGCCGACGCGAACCCCGAGAAGTCCGGGCGGGAGTTCTTCGTCAACCAGGCCTCCTCGGAGGCGGTCGGCGCGGCCCTGGTGGATGAGATGGCGGCCCAGAAGGGCAAGACGGCCAAGGTGGCGATCGTCACCAGCTCGCTGACGGCCGCCAACCAGAATGCGTGGATCAAGGCCATGAAGGCCCGCATGGCCAGCCAGTACCCGCAGATGAAGCTGGTGTGCGACCCCAAGCCGAGCGAGGAGAACCAGCAGCTGGCCTTCCAGGTGACGCAGGACCTGCTGAAGACCTACCGCGACCTGGACGGGGTCTTCGCCATCTCGTCGGTGGCCTTCCCCGGGGCTGCTGATGCCGTGCAGCAGGCCAAGCAGGGCGGCAAAGTGGCGGTGGTGGGGCTGGCCACGCCCAAGCCCATGCGGCAGTGGGTGGAGGCCGGGACCGTGAAGACGGTCATCCTGTGGAACCCGGTGGACCTGGGGTATGCCACCATCCAGGCGGCGCAGGCACTGGCGGAGGGCAAGCTGGCCGCCGGGGCCAAGGCGCTGGAGTCGGGGCGGCTGGGGAGCCTGACGGTGAGTGGCGATCAGGTGCTGCTGGGCCCGCCGATGGAGTTCACGAAGGACAACATCGCCCAGTTCGACTTCTGAGCCGGGACGACGAGAGCGCGATCGGCCTGTATCCGAGCCGCCGCCCCCCCGGGGGAGGGCTGGCGGCCTGACCACCGGGAGGGGTCATTCATGTTGCGACTGAAGTTGATGGGATGTGCTGTGGCCGTGTGCTTGCTGCTGGCGGGCGTCGTGCCCGTGTGGGCCGCCGAGACGCCCGCGCTGCCGTTCGTCGTCACGGCCTGCGTGCGCACGGCGGCCGCGCCGACGATAGACGGCAAGCTGGACGAACCATGCTGGCAGGCGACGCGCGCGATGAAGCCGTTCGTGAAGCTGACGCTGGGGACGCCGGCCGAGACGCAGTCGGTCGCGTATATGGTGTACGACGCCGAGAAGCTCTACCTGGGCGTGCACTGCGATGAGCCGCAGATGGCCAAGATCCGGGCCACGGTAACCGAACGCGACGGCCCGACCTTCGGGGATGACTGCATCGAGATCTTCCTGATCCCGCCGGACTCGAAGGTGCTGGCCGGCTTTGAGGAACGGGAGCGGTACTTCCACCTGGTGGTCAATGCCCTGGGCACGCGCTATGACGAGATTGGCCTGGAAGCGCCGAAGTCGTTCGACGGCCAGTGGCAGGCGGCCACCTCGCGGGGGCCGCAGGGCTGGGACCTGGAGGTGGCCGTGCCCCTCGCCCAACTGGGGGCGAGCGTCGGTGACGGGAGCGTGTGGACGGGGAACGTGAGCCGGGCGCGCTGGCTGGCCCGTGAGTACAGCACGTGGGCGCCCCTGCAGCGCAGCTTCCACGACAAGGCCCACTTCGGCCGGATCGTGTTCACCAGCGACCTGGCAGCGGTGGCGGGCCAACTGGATGAGATCGAGTTCACGGCGCTGAAGTCCGGACTGCTGGGCCCGGCCCTGGCCGAGACCGCGCGGTCGGTGCAGGCAGCGCGAGAGACAGCGGCCGGCCTGCCCGACAACTGCCGGCCGCGCATGGCGCAGGCAGTCGTCAACCTGGAGGGGCGTCTGCGGAACCTGCAGACGCGCTTCCGAAGCCTGACGGCACAGAACTTCCGTGACGAGTGGGTGGGCCTGTACCGGCGGCTGGAGCCGGTGCGGTTCGATGCTTTCCAGGTGCAGGACGAAGCGACCATGCTGGCGGCGACCGGCGGCGGGGCCCGGTCCTGGCACTTCTTCGTCACGCGAGCCATGACCAATGACCGCCTGCTGAGCGACCGCTGGCCGCGCGCGCCGCGTGCCGTACCGCAACTGGCGCTGACGGGCTGCCCGGGCGAGTACGAGTCGGCCACGTTCTCGGTGTACGCGGCGCGGGAGCTGAAGGGCGTGCGCCTTACCATCGGGGACCTGAAGTGCGGGGAGACCGTGCTGCCGGGCTCCTGTGTGGAGCCGTACGCGGTCAAGTGCTGGTACCAGGCCGGGCGGGGCATCGGCGACCTGGGGCAGAGGCTGCTGACGCCGGAGTTGCTGCTCAAGGACGATGCGCTGGTCGAGGTGGACTACCGGCAGCAGGCCAACTTCGTACGGGCGCAGCCGGGCTCGATCGAGTACCTGGACTGCTCGCTCAAGAGCAGTAGCAACCTGAGCACACTTGTCCCCCGGGATGCCGAGAAGCTCCTGCCGCTGACGGTGCCCGAGCGGACACTGAAGCAGTTCTGGCTGACGGCGCACATCCCCGCGGGCACAGCGGCGGGGACGTATGTGGGCGAAGTGGTCGTGACGGCCGAGGGCGTGGAGTCGGAGCGGCTGCCGCTGCAGATCACGGTGCTGCCATTCACGCTGGCCGAGCCGGTGCTGGAGTACTCGATCTACTACCGGGGCGTGCTGACCGCCGAGGACCAGGGCAGCATCTCCTCGGAGCGCAAGTGCGAGGAACAGTTCGCCGCCGAGATGCGCGATCTGGTGGCCCACGGGGTGGTCAACCCGACCATCTACCAGCGGTTCGACGAGCGGCTGCTCGGGCGCGTCCTCGACCTGCGCGAGGCGGCAGGGATGCAGGGCAAGCCGGTGATGAGCCTGGGGATATCCACCGGAGCGCCCAAGACGCCGGAAGCACTGGCGGACCTGCGCAAGCGGGTGGCGCAGTGGCTGGAGTTTGTGACCAAACGGGGCTATCCGGGGCTGTATGTGTACGGGATTGACGAGGCCTCCGGTGACGCCCTGAAGGCGGAACGCGATGCCTTCCAGGCCGTCCACGACACCGGGGCGAAGGTCTACGTGGCGTGCTACAAGGACTACTTCTCGCTGGTGGGCGACCTGCTGGACCTGCCGGTGTGGTCGGGGCGACCCGTGCCGGAGGAGGCCCGGAAGGCCCATAGCGTCGGGCACCGCATCTTCAACTATGGCAACCCCCAGTGCGGCGTGGAGGAGCCGGAGACCTATCGGCGCAACTTCGGGCTCGGGCTGTGGAAGGCAGGCTACGACGGGGCCATGGACTACGCCTACCAGCACTCCTTCGGGCACGAGTGGAACGACTTCGACAACCAGAGCTACCGCGACCACACGATGGCGTACCCGGCCCAGAACGGCGTCATTGACACGATCCAGTGGGAGGGCTTCCGCGAGGGCGTGGATGACGTGCGCTATCTCTCGACACTGCTGCAGGCCGTGAAGACGGCGCAGGCGGCAGGCGGCGAGAAGGCGCGCCGGGCGGCGGCGACCGAGGCCTGGCTGGCGGCGCTGGACCCGTCCGAGGCCGACCTGGACGCCGTGCGGCAGGAGATAGTCCGGCGGATCATCGAGCTGCGGTAGCGCGTAGGTGGGTTCGTCCGCGAACCCACACGGCTTGCGGGTTTGGGGACAAACCCGCCCACGCGACACAGAGGGCAGACTCGTCCCACGCGCTACGGGGCAGGCGTGGCCTGCATCCGCACCTCATCAAACCAGACCCGCCCGGTCTTCTTGCGGAAGAGCGTGTAGATCTTCAGCGACCGCAGGGGGCCGGGCGGGTTGAGTTCCAGCTTGACCTGCTGCCAGTCGTGGGTGCCGGTGGCGAACGGCGTGGCGTGGCCGTTGTAGACCGTGCCGTCGGCGCAGGTGGCGTCGGCATAGAGCGAGTAGTCCGGGTTGGGCGAGCCCGAGGCGTTCTCGGCGCGGCTCCAGGCGGTCACGGTGTAGGCCTGCTTCTGCCCCGCCGTGAAGTCGAGGGTCTGGACGGCGCCGCGCACGTCCGTCGCTGACGTGTTCTCCGCGCAGATGGCGTGCCGGCCCGTGTGACTCACGGTGTCATCAGTCTTGAAGCCGTCGCCGTAGGGGTCCCAGCCGGTCTGGGTGGCCTTCGGCGCCCCGGTGACCGCCTCGACCTGCCAACCAGCGAACTTCATCTGCGTGTCGTAGAAGGGCTGCAGCGCCTGGCGGGAGGGGCCCAGCAACAGGACGCTGTAGATGTCCACGCGGGGCACCGTGTAGACGCTCTGGGCGCCGGCGGCCCGGCCGGTGAGCCACTGGGGCTGACGCTCGGGGGAGATCAGCAGCGCGGCCCGCGGCGCGCCGGGCGCCTGCACCTGCAGGTCGGTGGCCGGGACAACCGTGAGCTTCGTCTCGCTGTGGGGGACGACGGCCTGCTCGAAGCCGCCGTTGGTGACCAGGTTGTCGGGCGACCTGCGCTCGCCGCCGGGGCTCTGGTCCACGATCCGGATCATGTACTCGCCCGTCTGGGCGCGCAGGTCGGGCGAGAGGTCGGCCCCGCTGAACATCTTCCCCCCGTCGGTGCTGAACTCGGAGTTCCCGGCCTGCGTGTCCCTGTCAATGCTGACCTGGAGCCACTTGGTCGTCCCGTTGACCTCGCCGTCCATGCGCAACTCCACGGTGTTGTCGGTCTGCAGCAGCGCCGGGTCTATCGGGGCCTCGATCCAGGCTGTCCGCTGCATCTGTGGCGCCGGGATGCGGGCGGCGGGGCGGCCGTTGATCGTGACGACGAGGTCGGCGGTGGTGTCGGCCGTGGCGTTGCCGCGGATCTGGATGACCGGGTCCACGACCTGCGCCGGCTGGGGGATGTGCACGCGCTTACGCAGCACGGCGCCCGGGCGGCCGAAGTAGGTCCGCAGCTCCGGCGTGCCGTCGTCGCTGGCGTAGCGGCCGGGGTGGTCCACCTCGTAGCGGAAGTCGTAGTTGACCAGGTGGACTTCCTGCACCTGGCCTTGCCGGGCCTCCATGCGGTTGATCGCCACATGCCCCGGGTTCAGCAACTGGACCCGCGGGGCTACCAGCGACACGAGCTGGTCGGGCGGCAGGGCTTCCAGGCCCATCGGGCGGTAGAGCGCGACACCCTTGCCCAGAGCCACGCCCTGCTGCGCGGTGGCCGCGACCAGCATCACCGACTGTGTCCGACCGCGCTCGCCCGCATCGGCGCGCACCCGCAGCTCCAGCATGTCACCGGGGCGGACAGCGAAGGCCGGGGTCTGGAACAGATGCTGCTTTTCGTCCTCGACATCGAGCTTGCCCTCGTAGACGGTCCTGCCGCCGGCGGCGAAGCTGAAGGAGGAGGTGCCGTCCCCCTCGTCCGTGAGCGACAGATAGGCGACGTACTGGCCGGGCTGGCCGTCGAACTTCACCTGTGCGGCGCCCTGGCTGGCGGTGACGCGGATGGTGGCCGGGCCCTCCGGCTCCATGCCATCCAGCGTCCACTGCTGGATCGGCCGGGAGAAGATGCGTAGCGCCTGCTGCACCTTGCGCACGGCCGGCGAATCGAGCGGCCGCCCGGTGGCGTCCGTGGTGCCGTACTCGCCGGTGATGATGGCCCGGCCGCCCCCCTCGATGAAGCGCACGAGCCCGGCGGCCGTCGGCTCATCGAGATAGACGACATTGGGCACCAGCAGCGTGCGCGTGGGCCCGAGGCCGTCTTCGCGCAGATCGGAGGCGACGACAACCTCGTGCGGGATGCCCGCGGCGAGCAGCGCCTCGGCGAGGGCCTGGTCGTTCTGAAGCCGGTAGCTCTGCATCTGCTCGAGGGTCGAATGGAAGATCGCCACCTCGGCGGCCGGCCGGGAGGTGGCGTAGAGGTCCTCATTGGCCCTCAGGAAGCCGTAGGAGCGCTTCAGCTCGGCGTAGATGCGCTGGTTGAAGGGATCGCTCATGTCGGTGATTGGGAGCGAGGGGAAGAGGTTGTAGCACGGGATGTAGGTGCCGTCGGTGGCGGCGGCTTCGGCGACCGCCAGGGCGAACTCCTCGGCGATGGGGGAGGAAGGGAAGAAGTAGGCGTGCATCCCCTCGTTCCAGGTGCGCTGCCCGCGGTCGCTGCCGATACGCTCGGGCAGGTAGGCCAGGATGCCCGTGGGGTGGCCGTGCGAGGCGGCCAGGCCCACCTTGTAGCGGTACATGTTGTTCTCGAAGGGCGGGTGACTCATCGTCTCGTAGAAGACCAGGTCCACGGCCCCGGCCTCGATGGCGCCCATGCCGCCGGCGGCGCTGCCCAGGTTCGGGCAGTTCAGCAGCGACGGCTGGTGGGAGCGGTCGAACTGCTGCAGCATCCGGTGGTAGTCGGTGAGGCTGTCGGCGGTGAAAGCGCGGGCAGCGGCGGCCAGCGGGCTGGCACTGACTGAGGGCATGTCCTCGCCGGGATCCATCCCGCGCGCCTTCGCCCACTGCTTCCAGGCCGCGACCGTCGCCGGGTTGTGGTCATCGCCGGGCCAGAAGGCATTGTCGTAGAAGATGGCGGCCACGTCGGGCAGGCCCCAGACCTTGCGGGTGCGCTCGCGCACGTACTCGGGCCAGGCGGGCTGGTAGAGCGATCCGTAGCGCCGGACCGGGTTGCTATAGGCCAGGAACTCCGTGCCGTCGGCCTTCAGGACCACGGCATCCTTGAGCTGGGGGCTGCGCGCGATCTCCGCCGTTGTGACCGTGCGACTGCAGACATACGGCATGTAGCGCAGGCCGTGCTGGCGCGCGTACTCGGCGGTCTCGGGGGAGTCGAAGCTGCCCCCGTGCAGGAGGGTCTGGTCAGCCTGCAGGAAGAGGTCCACAAGCTTGCGGTCGGCCCGGGAATAGTGCAGGCACCAGCGCAAGCGGCCCCGCTGCGCCCAGTCCGGTAGTTCGCGGTGTTCGGTCCAGTGGGCCTGCGCCAGGGCGGGCAGGAGTATGGTCAGCATGATGGCAGTTCGTCGCAGCATCACAGCCTCCTACGGTGGTGGGCCTATCCGGTGAGCATGAGCATGGCGACGTGACGGCCGCAGGTGGGCCCATCGCGGCGCCAGGAGAAGAGCGGCGCCGGGCCGCAACGGGTGCAGTCGGGCAGCCGCCGGATATGTGCCGGTGGGACTCCCGAACGTTCCAACAGGGCCACGTTCAGGGCCAGCAGATCGAGGTGCACAGCGCCGCCATCGCGGTCGGTGACCGCTCCCACGTCCCCCAATTCCAGGGTCTCTCCCACATCCCCCAGTTCCAGGACCGCTCCCACATCCCCCAATCCCAGGGTCTCGACGGCCGCCAGCACCTCGGGGCCGACCGGGTAGCACTCCGCCCCGATGCACGGGCCGACGAGGGCCTGCATTCGCTCGGGCGGGGCGCCGAACTCGCGGTGCAGGGCGCCCACGATCGAGGCGGCCATGTCGGCCACGGTGCCGCGCCAGCCGGCATGGGCCACGCCGCCGCAGAGGGGCTCGGGACAGTAGAGGACGATGGGGCAGCAGTCGGCGTAGAAGAGGGTGAGGGCGAGGGCGGGCTCGGCGGTGATGAGGGCGTCGCACCCCGGGTAGTACGGGTAGCCGTGGAAGCTCGGCAACGCAGACAGATCGGCTTGGTGGGCCACGGCGACGCCGGGACCGTGGACCTGTTGGGCGAAGACGAGGTAAGGCGACGGCTGCGGGCAGGAAAGCCCGCGCTCCAACGGCGACGGCTGCGGGCAGGATGCCCGCGGTCCCAGTAACGGCGACGACAGCTCCTCCAGGGCGCGGTGGCGGAGGGCGTCTACAGTGGCGGGATCGGCCTGCGGCGTGCGGCCCATGTTGTAGCCGGACCATGGGACGGCGGGGTCATAGGGACCGCGCCGGGTGACGCCGGCGGCCGCGCCGGGCCAGCCGCGCTCGAGGTGAAGCCAGAGGTCGGCGGTCATGGCGTCCTGCCGTTGGTGTTCAACTGCGGGACCTGGTCCGGTGGGAAGTAGCAGATGAAGCCGTAGTCAGCCAGGCCGCAGAGGAGGCCGTGGTCGCGCGGGGCGGCAGCACCCAACGTGGCGGCCGTGCAGGAGTAGAGCGGGGGGAAGAGCGGGTTGGGGATGCCATCGGTGGAGGCCAGCATGGGAGCGGGGTAGTACTGGCGGGGCCGGGTGGCGGCGAAGACGTAGTAGCCGGCACGGGTGCCCAGCAGGAAGTTCCAGGACTCGCCGAGGAGGCTCAGGGGCTCGATGTAGCCCGGCCCCAGGACGCCGGCATCCAGGGCGTCCTCTTCGGTGGTGCGCCCTCGCTTGCCGACGTAGACCGCGAGGCGCACGCCCTTGAGGAACAGCGGCATGCCCATGCCCTTGGCGGCCTCGTTCTCGTAGTAGGTCAGGCCGCCAGCGGGCAGGACGAAGCGGGGGCCGGTGTAGGACGGATCGCCGGCCTGCACGCCCGGCGGCAGCAAGTCGCCGACGAACAGGTCGGGGTCGCCATCGCCATCGTAGTCGGAGAGGGCAATGGCGCTGAGGCCCTGGGCGCGGATGTCATTGCCGCCGATGCGCATCAGCCCGGCGGGCCGCAGGCCGCCCTGGTTCAGATACATCTCGACATTGCCAGAAGCGCCGCCGAGGGCGAGGTCGCTGACGCCGTCGCCGCTCAGGTCAGTCAGGCGCGGCCAGGAGTAGCCGGCGGGCATCGTCGCGCCGGCGCGAGCGACGATGGGGCCATCGGCGCCGACTACCGTCTGGGCGGCCTCAAAGCAGCCGTCGGCGCGTCCGAGGAAGAGACGAACCAGGCCATCCTCGGAACCACTGACGATGTCGGTACGGCCGTCGGCGTTCCAGTCGCAGGTGGTGGGGGCAGCGCAACGGCCGACATCCAGCGGCACCTGCCGGGCCTGGAGATAGCCCTGGAAGACGGGTCCGGCCGCCTCGCGGGCAAAGATGGCGACGAAGCCCGCACGGCAGCCGAGGAGTAGCTCCAGCTTGCCGTCACCGTTGACATCCTGCAGACGCGGGCAGAGGTAGGTCAGGGCTTCGCCCGGTTGGGCCTGCAGCGGCGGGCGGGCGAGCGACTGCGGGGCGGCGAGGCCCTCGCGCCGGCCGCGCACGAAGAGGACCTGGCCGGTCATGTCGGTGAGCAACAGGTCGTGGCGCCCGTCACCGTCCCAATCGCCGGCGCAGACGCGGGCGCGGCGGCCGGCCTGCAGGGGCTGCCCACCGGCCCCCAGCAGCACCGGGTCGGCCAGGCGGAGGGGATCGGCCTGACGGCACTCGACCCACCACACGCGACCCTCCTCGTCGCCGAGGAGCAGGTCCAGGTCGCCATCGCCATCCAGATCGAAGGCGCAGGGAGCGAGGTGGCGGGAAGCGATGGACTGGGCCAGCGTGCGGTCGGACTCGGTTCGGAGTATCTGGCCGGGGTGCAGGCCGCCCTTGCGGCTGTAGAAGTAGACCTCCCCCGCAGCGCCCAGGAGCAGGTCGGCGACGCCATCGTGGTTGAGGTCGGCCAGCTCGGGGGACATCTGCAGGCGACTGAGGCGCCCGGCGGCGAAGGAGAACTCGGCGGCGAGCATGGCCCGCGGCGCCTCGAAGATGCTCTCGGAGCGGCGGTAGAGGATGAGGTCCCCATAGGCCGAGCCCACGAGCAGATCGGGGCGGCCGTCGCTGTCGTAGTCGCCACAGGTGAGGTCGGCGCAATCGCCGGCGGTCAGGTTGCCCTGAACCTGCAGCAGCGCGGGGCCCTCCAGGTAGGGGAGCGGACCGTGGGCGAGGAGACGCTCGAAGTCCTGCGCGCAGGCGCCAGCGCAGATGAACAGCACGGAGATGAGGAGAGGTGATCGCATGGATGGGATAGGCGCGACGGCATATCACGGGCGCGCCGACGCCCGGGGCGGACGCGCGAGGAAAACTTCGCTGCCGCCGGCGCCAGACCTCCCGCGGGCGAGGCAGGACAGGGCGCAGGAGATGTTGAGTCACACGGGAAAAAGTGCTTGACTCATCGCGAGGCGATCTGTATAGTTACCGCTCTGTGCGCGGGGGTTTGACGTTACGGTGGAGTGCGGTGGCGGGTGAGAAAAGTCGGCGCACGCCCTTGACAGCAGCAGTGAAGCATGGTATGTTCAGCGTCCCCGCGGTGGGCGGAGGCGGCGAGGCGCGAGTGGGGCAGACGGCGCTGAAGAAAGCTGTTGACAGGAGCGCCGGGGTCTGGTAAAGTTAGTCTCCCGATGGGGAACAGGGCGATCTTTGACAACTAAATAGCGTGCTTGAAACATAGCCAGTTGACTGACAGTGATCGAGCCCTCCGGCGCAGGACTGAGTGCCTGCGTACGGAGACCACGTTTTTTCGATGGAGAGTTTGATCCTGGCTCAGGACGAACGCTGGCGGCGTGCTTAATGAATGCGAGTCGAGCGAGAACCAGTTGCGTGCTTGCACAAGACTGGGGAGAGCGGCAAACGGGTGAGTAACACGTGGGTAACCTGCCCTGCAGACGGGCACAACAGCTGGAAACGGCTGCTAATTCCCGATGGTCTGCAGCGCCTCAAGGCGCTGCAGTAAAGGTTTATTCCGCTGCAGGATGGGCCCGCGGGCCATTAGCTTGTTGGTAGGGTAACGGCCTACCAAGGCGACGATGGCTAGCCGGTCTGAGAGGATGGTCGGCCACACTGGGACTGAGACATGGTCCAGACTCCTCCGGGAGTTAGCATCAGGGAATCTTGCGCAATGGGCGAAAGCCTGACGCAGCGAC
>JAJFUB010000020.1 GCA_021372615.1 bacterium
CCGGCGCACACGACGCGCCACCCGCCGCCTGTTCTGGCGCGAACTTGCGCGAGTCGGTACTAGATCACAGCCCCCTCGGCCGCCACGCCGGACCGTCTACTGGCGCGTATCCCTCCGGGAACATCCCCCGCACGTCGGCCCCCTCCTGATACAGCAGCCCCTCCTCTGGGTCTTGCGGCACGTCGGTCGGAGGGTAGACGCGCCACTCATTCCCCGCCAGCGGCTCCTCGTAGCCGTCCTCATCGAAGCGTCGCAGCAGGCGCAGGCGCCGCTCGCGCGTGACCTCAGGCAGCTCCACCGACAGGTCACGGCACTCGCGACCCTCCGGGCGCGCGTAGAGCCACTCACGGTTGTCCGCCGCCGAATGGATGTACTTCCACTCGCGTGAGACAAGGCTGTACAGGGCCGTCCGGCCGTCGGAGTACTGGCTGATGACTTCCTCCCGGCGCGACTGGCTGGCGGCGACCGCGGCGAGGTCCTCCCCGACGGCCGTGTCGGGCACATTAAGGCCGGCCGCTTGCAGGCACGTGGGCAGCACATCCACGAGGCTGACCGCCGTCCGCCGCTGCACGTCCGGCTCGAACCGTTCCGGGTAGCGTACCAGCAGGGGGATGCGCGCGGCCGGGTCCAGCATCGTGCGCTTGCCGTAGCTGCCGTAGTCGCCCAGCATCTCCCCATGATCGCTGGTGAAGATGACGAGGGTGTTGTCCAGCTCGTTCGCCTCGCGCAGGTAGCTCAGGATCCGGCCGATGCTGTAGTCCACGAACGAGATGCAGGCGTAGTACGCCGCGCGCATCGTGCGCAGCAGTTGCAGGTCCATTCCCCGGTCGCGCCACTTGTAGCGGTTCTGCAGGCGGTTCCAGTAGGTCAGCAGCCCCTGGTAGCCCTCCGGCACGAAGGGCATGGGCATCTGCGTGGGCTTGTACAGCCGGTTCCACGGCACCGGGACCTCGAACGGCGGGTGGGGCTTGATGAAGCTGGTCCACAGGAAGAAGGGGCGGCTCGTGTCGCGGCGCAGCAGGAAGTCCAGCGAGCGGTCTGCGACCCAGGTGGTGTTGTGCAGCCGCGCCGGGAGCTGCGAGGGCTGCGGCAGGTAGTAGTACTCGCTCCGCACGCCCTGCGGGTCCACGATGTGGTCGTAGCCACGATCGCGCAGGAAGGCGCCGAAGTCGTCCTGGAGCATGCACTCTTCGGAGTAGTCGCGGCTCTCAAAGCCCCACAGCTTGCGGCTGTCGGGCGAGAAGTGCATCTTTCCGGTGCCGTGGGTCTGGTAGCCTGCGTCGGCCAGCAGCTCCATCAGCGAGGTGCGCTCCTGGGGCATGGGGTTGTTAGCGGTGCACCCGGTCTGGTGGGGCCATTGGCTGAGAATCAGGCTGCAGCGCGCGGCCACGCAGACCGGGGAGGGGGTGTAGGCCGAGGTGAAGCTGGTGCCCTCGCGCACGAGGGAGTCGAGTGCCGGGGTCTGGATGACGGGGTTGCCCAGGGCGCCGATGGTGTCGGCGCGCTGCTGGTCGGTGAACAGCAGCAGGATGTTGGGCCGTCGGCTCATTGCCCCGCCTCCCAGATGGCCTCGATGAGTGCTGTGGCGGTCACACCTGCCTCCGCCGGAATGGGGGGCGGCGCGCCGGCCGCGATGGCATCGGCGAAGCCCTGCAGTTCCTGCACGAAGGTGTTGCCCGGCGCCTCGGGCTCGAAGACGTGAAGCTGGTCGGTGTGCAGCAGGATCCGGTCGCCGCGCAGGACGCGGAGGTGGCCGCGGTCGCCGGTGATCGTGAGGGCGAAGTCGGCTCCGAGCCAGCGGCCTTCGCGGGTATAGCAACCGGAGAGGGTGGCAAGCACGGCCCGGGCCGGCGGCGCCGCGTCGCACGGGGCAAGGGGATCATCGTCGGCGGGACCCGTCACACACGTGAGACCGCTGGCGGTCTCGGTGACACCCGCCGCCTGGCCATACTCCACCAGCGCCGTGAAGCCGTCCTCGCGCTCCCAGCCGAGGCGGTGGCTCAGTTGGGCCGCAACGACGCGCGAGGGCTGCAGACCGGTGATGAAGCTGATGAGATCGAAGTCGTGGACCGACAGCTCGAACATGGCGCCGACGCGCGGCCGCCATTCGCCCGCGCCGCGATGGGCGAAAGGCTGGGTCTTGGTGGTCGCGATCTGCACGATCTCTCCCACCTCGGGGCACAACTCGCGGGCCCGGGTGAAGATCGGCTCATAGCGCATCTTGAAGCCGACCGACAGCGTGCGCCCGGCCTCGCGGGCAGCGTCCAGCAGCCGCTGCCCCTCGGCGGCGGTCATGCCCAGGGGCTTCTCGCAGAACACGTGCCGACCCTGGCGCAGGCACTGCTCGGCCAGCGGGCCGTGCGAGGCCGGGTCGGTGGTGACGCTGACGACGCTCACGCCATCGGGCAGGTCGCTCAGGTCCGTCAGGACGGCCGCGCCCGTCTCCGCGGCGACCGCCTCGGCGCGTTGGCGGTCGCGATCCACGACATGGGTCAGGGCCGCTCCCGCCACCTGCTTCCAGGCCAGGGCGTGCGCCTTCCCGATCCCCCCGCAACCAACGATGGCGACGTGCATGAAGTTACCGTCCCTGTAGCTTGATGATGTGCTCGGCGGCCTGGGCGCGGATAGCGTCATAGTCCGTGGGCCCCAGGCCCGGGTGCATAACCAGGCCGTAGTTGCGGCCGGTGTTGGTAGCCGGCAGGGGCTGCGGCGGCGCTACCATGCGCCGGCCCGCGTCGGTGAGGAAGCGCTCCGCCGCGGCGGCCTGCGCACGCCTGGCGCGACGTGCCGCGGCGATGGCCTCGCGGAGCGTCTGCAGATAGCGGTAGTCGTCCACGCCCTCGCGCCGCCCCTCCCAGCCCAGTGTCGGCAGGTTGCCTTCCGGCGTGGGCAGGACGTAGTTGACGTACCAGGGCTCCTCGTAGGTCGGGAGCTTCCACGCGATCTCGTCGGTCAGCCGTGACGACCCCTCATAGCCCTCGGTGTAGCACCACTGCCAGTTGCCGCGCAGGCCCGTGACCCACATGTGGTAGCCGCAGAAGTAGCGATCATTCGCCGGCTGCGTCCCGTTCCACTGGCAGTTGTACGTCCACACTTCCTTCTGCTTCTCACGGCCCAGCTTCAGGATGTCGTCGAGGTTCTCAGACGACGTGCTGCTGATCCAGACATCGTAATAGTCGGCCAACTCGCCGGGGGCGCCCAGCGCCGTCGTCGTGCGCACGCCCGGGACGCGGTGGACGATGCCGTTGAGTTCCTTGGCCAGCGCAATGCGGGCGGCGCTGCCGGGCTCGTCCACGAGGTAGAACAGCAGCTCGGGCCAGCCGCGCGCCCGGCGCAGCTCTTCCACGGCCGACACGAGCTTCTCCTGGTTGCCGAAGATGCCGTCACTCTTGCCGGTGGCCAGGTAGAGCAGCGGGTGGTCGGCCGAGGCCAGGCCGGCCTCGGTCAGCAGCGTGATCTGCCGCGCGGTGTTGTACGGGTCGGCGGGGTTCTCGAGGTCAATGCTCCAGGAGCCGTCGGGCTGCTTGCGCTCGACCTGCGCGTACAGGCTCATGGAGTTCATGCCGTGGGCGTGCATGTCCGCCATGCAGCGGCGGTAGAAGTCGTCGGTCTGGTAGGCCTGCGGCTGGTCGCGGTGGCGGTAGTACATGCCATAGGTGGGCTTCGCCTCGGCCAGCTTCAGCGGCAGGACGCGCACTTGCAGCGGCACGAGCATGCCGCTGCCCTCGGCGAACACGCGCAGGCTGCCCTCGTACAGACCGGGGCGCTGGTCGGCCGGGGCCTGCACGGTCAGCCACACCTGCCGAGTCTCGCGCGTGGGGATGTCGAAGGCCTGGTTGGGGTAGATCAGCAGCGGGCGCCGCTCGTAGCGTTGGCCCGCCTGCAGCGGCGCGCCGTTGGTCAGCCAGCGCTTCATGTGGCGCACCACGCCGAGACTGACGCTCTCGGTCGGCAGACGGCGTCCGCGCGTGTCGGTCAGCGGCGCGTAGAGCTGCACGCGCATGTTCTGCAGCGGCTGGTCGGCGGTGATCGCCAGCGTCATCGGCTCGGTCTCACCGGGCGCAAGCTGGCACTGCAGCTTCTGCCCGATCTCCGCGCGCGTCGGGTAGACGGTCGGGTAGATGAGCTTCAGCCACGGCTGGGGCGCGACCACGAAGCCGCGCGCTTGCTCCTCGGCGGTCAGCTCCGGGAAGGGGTTCGGCTGAGGGGACACGTCGCCGACCTTGACCGTATCGTCCTCGATCAGCTCGACGGCATCGAACCGGATGGCATTGGGCCCGTACCGCCGGCCGACATACAGCCCGATCCGCGTCTGGTCCTCGGTGCGGAAGGGGAGCGCGGACTCGTCCCACTGCGCGGTCGGACAGCCGTACACGTCGCGGCACACAAGGAACGTCCCGTCCGGCTTGAGGATGCCGAACGTGTAGTGGGCCCCCCCCTCGAAGCGCAGCTTGCAGCGCGCCACGTAGCCCGTGTGGGGCTTCACGGCAATCCCGCCGAGCGTGGCCGCCGAGGCGTCGCCGGCCTTGACGCAGCCGCAGCGCAGATAGGCTGCCCCCGCGGAGGCCCCGCCCTGCTCGATGGTAACACCCGCGCCCAGCTTCCAGGCGCCGGCGCCCTCCTCAAAGCTGCCGTTGGGGACGAGGTTGGTGGGGGCGGCCCAGGCCGCCAGGCCAAGGGTGAGTGCAAGTAACGGTACGGTGATGCGCATGGCGCCTCCGGTAGTCAGTGCGGCCGATACATCTGGAAGTCGCCGCCGGGGCGACCGAGCTGCTCGAACTTGTCGAGCCGGAAGGTGTGCCAATAGCACGTCCAGCGCGGGTCGCTCTCCAGGAAGGCGCCCAGGCGGCGGACCATCTCCAGCTTCACCTCGGCCAGCGCCGGATCGGCGGACAGATCGCGATAGCTGGTGTCGTCCATGTCATACAACTCGTCACGCGGGTCGCACAGGTTGTAGGTGTACATGAAGCGGCGGCTGGCGTGTTCGGCGAAGAGGGCGATGGCGGGGTTGGGGCAGACGTGCCAGCCCGCCTCGAAGATGAACGACCGCGGGCTGGAAGCCCGCGGTCCCAGTAACGACACGCCATCCAGCCGTTCGGTCGGCTCGACGCCGGCGAGGCCGAGGAGCGTGGGCGCGACATCGAGCAGCGACACGAGATCGGCGCAGGTCTCACCAGCGCGCTCGCCCCGGGGGAGCTTCACCCCCAGTGGCGCCAGGACGACCTTCGGGTGGCCATAGACACCCTTGTCTACCAGTGCCCGCTCGGCGTTCATCTCGCCATGGTCGCCCAGGAAGATGAGCGCCGCCTCGTCGTACAGGCCACGTGCGTCGAGGGCGGCCAGGAAGTGGCCGAGAGCTGCGTCCTGGACCTCGACTTGCAGCAAGTTCATGGCCATGTAGCGCCGGGCGAGGTCGCGATCGTACAGGCCCCAGTTGCGGCGGTAGAACTCGTACACGCGCGGCCAGTTGGCGTCGCCGCTGAGGGCCTCCTCGTATGTCGCCGGCAACTCGACGACCTGCAGTAGCTCCGCAAAGCGCTCGCGGAAGCTCTCGGGGATCATGAAGGGCTGGTGCGGGCCGAAGAGGTCGAGCTGCAGGTAGAGTGGCTGGCCCGGCTCTCGCTGGCGCAAGGCCGCATCGAGCTTCCGGGCGGCCAGCTCCGCCAGGTAGAAGTCATACAGCCCCCCCGGAGGGAACGGCTCCCCATTCGCCTGGCGCACCCATCCGCCGAAGCTGTTGCCCGGTGTCACGCCATCGGGCCGCACGCCTGTCAGCGGCTCGTGCCACACGGGCGGCTCGAGGCCCCGGTCCGCCAGATACGCCAGGTAGGCGTCGTCATCGGAGAGCGGCGGGGCCCAGCGGTTCCACGGCGCACCATTCTCGCCGAACGCGTCGAGGAACTTCTCGGTGCCCACATGCCCCTTGCCGGCGTGCTTGGTGAGGTAGCCCGCGGCCTTCAGGTATTCGGGGAAGATGGCGTCATCGGGCCGCAGCGTCGCCTGCCACCCATCGTGCGCGCGTTCCTCATTGACGGTCATGTACGAGTAGCGACCGGTGAGGTACGCCGCCCGTGACGGCCCGCACAGCGGCGAGGTGCTGCAGGCGTGGCTGAAGCGGATGCCATCGGCGAAGAGCCGGTCCATGTGGGGCGTGCGCAGGTGCTCGCGCAGCGGCGAGCACGGGTCGTAGCTCTCGCGCGGGATCATGTCCACGCTGAGCAAGAAGATGTGGGGCCGGGGGGCGTCGGTGCGCGTGAACGGGTGTGCGCCGGACTTGGGGTGGAGGTAGTGCGTGGGCATGGTGGTGTCTCTGTGATCGGTCGGGTCGCGGGGCCCCGTCGGCTACGCCGACACCCCGCGACTCCCTCGGTTGGTACGCCCGACACTCCTGTCGGGCACATGCCGCTGGCGCCCGACAGGAGTGTCGGGCGTACCGGCGGCATGGCGTCGGCGGGGACAGCCCCCTGCGTTCGGCTGCGCCGAACTCCGGGGACAGTCCCCTAGTTCGGGTCGTGCCGGCCGACCTCGCCGTAGTAGACCGGATGGCCGCTGGGGGCCAGGTCGAAGCCGAAGCGCTCGACGTACGCCTCCAGCGGCAGGAATTGGTCACGCAGCCGCGCCAGCCAGCCCTGCAGCTCCGTCTGCAGCGCGGTCTGGGTGTCGGCGACGGTCGGGTTGTCCGCCAGGTTGCGGCGCTGGTAGGGATCGGCCACGTTGTCGAACAGCAGCCACGGGCCGTCGAGGGTCTCGGCATAGGTGTGTGTCTTCGTGCGGACGCCGCGCCACTCGGGGATCATGCGATGGGGCATGAAGGGCACCGGGTTGGCGATGAAGGCCGAAGTGGGCTCGTGGCCCACGCGTCCGCGCAGGGCGAACGACAGGTCGGCCCCCTCGACCGTGCGCGGGCAGTCCACGCCCAGGTGCGACAGCAGCGTGGGCATCAGGTCCGGCACGTTCAGCAGCGTGTCGCGCGTCTGCCCCGCCGGCACGCGCCCCGGCTGGCAGGCGATGAAGGGCACCGCAGTGCTCTCCTCGTACGGGAGTTGCTTCTCGTACAGCCCGTGCGAGCGCAGCATGTCGCCATGGTCGGAGGTGAAGATGACGAGGGTGTCTTCAGCGATCCCCAGCTCCTCCAGCGCCGCCCGTAGCCGTCCCAGATTGCGGTCCAGCGCCGTGATGTGGCTATAGTAGCCCGCGTACTGCTGACGCGCCAGCTCCTCGTCCTCGGGCGGCACATTGGGCCGCAGGGCCATCCGCGCCGGATCGTGGACTTTGTATGCCTCGGGCATGACCTCGTACGGGTTGTGTGGCGGGGCCCAGGACAGGAAGGCGCAGAAGGGCTGCTGCGGGCGTGAGGACACGCCCGCCCACGCGCGCATGAACTCGATTGTCAGGTTGGTGAAGTGATCGGAGTCGTAGCCCTCGATCCAGATCGGCTCGGGATCGTCGCGGTAGTACCAGGCCTTCATGTAGTCGTGGCAGCAGTCGGCGGCGGCCCAGGTGTCGAAGCCCTGCCGGCGCGGGCCGGGCGGGGTGAAGCCGCCGCGATACGGCCCGTCCAGGTGCCACTTGCCGAAATACCCGGTCACGTAGCCGGCGTCGCGGAGCACGTGGGCGAGGCTCGTCTCCGTCACCGGTAGGCGCACATCGTTGATGACCATGCCGTTGGACAGCGGGTAGCGGCCCGTCAGCAGCGCGGCGCGGTAGGGCGTGCAGACCGGGCAGGTGCTGACCGCGTTGGTGAAGCGCACACCCTCGGCGGCCATCCGGTCCAGATGGGGTGTGATCGCCTGCGCGTTGCCCTCACAGCCCATGTCACCGGCGCGCTGCTGGTCGGAGAAGACGAAGAGGAGGTTGTCGGGCATGGGCAGGAGGTTCGCCATGGGGCGGCGGCAGGCCTGCTCGGCAGGGAGCAGACAGGTGCCGGCGGCGGCCGCGCGGAAGTACCCGGCAAGCACTGATGGAGGCCAGGCATGAAGCTGTGCGGACATACCATGGGCATGCCGGATAAGAGCATCTTCGAGGCCCTCGAGTTCTGCGCGAGCCTGGGCCTGGAAGGTATCGAGATCCGCTGTGCCGCCAACGGCCACCTCGACCCCGAGACGGTCGACCCCTTCCGGGTGGCGCTGATCGCCGAGGCGGCCCACCGGTCGGGCGTCGCCATCGCCTGCCTGACGCCCTACTACAAGGACTACTCCACACCCGAAGCGGCCGAGGCCACGCTGGCGGGGATTCACAAGACGTGTCAGATCGCCGAGGACCTGGACTGCCGGCTCGTGCGGGCGACGGGCGGGGTGTGGACCGAGGCCATGGGCGGGCTGGAAGCCCGCACTACACGCGAGCGCATCTGGGACGGCACGGTGGCTGGCCTGCAACAGGCCGCCGACCTCGCCATCCAGCACCACGTCCGGCTGGCCCTGGAGAACCACTCGGGGACGCTGACGCAGACGGCCGAGGACACAGTGGCCATGGTGCGGCAGGTGGATCGGCCGAACCTCGGGATTCTCATGGATCACTACTGGGTGGTGGCGGCGGCCTGCTGCCAGCAGGATGCTGGCGCTCCTACGGCCCTGCTCGACGCGGTGCGGCTGCAGGCGCCGTATGTGCTGCACTGCCATGTGAAGAACATCGTGTGGGTAGACGGCAAGCCGCAGGCCAACTTCCTGGACGAGGGCGCGATAGACTGGCTGCCCATTCTGCGCATCTTGCAGGAACACGGCTACGATGGTTACCTGTCCGATGAGTACGAGAAGTTCTGGCGCCCGGAGCTGCCCGAGCCCGAGGAGGGCATGGGGCGCAACGCGCGATACCTCCGGGAGACGCTGGGACGGCTCTGAACAGGATATGAAGGATAGCAAGGATAAGGACGGATGAAGGCAATGGCACTACGGGGGGAATGGCATGGGCCAAGACGCGGCGACGCTGCATGAGGAGCTGACAGGCACCATCATCGGCGCTTGCTTTGAGGTTGCCAACGAGCTTGGGCGAGGATTCCTGGAATCGGTGTACCAGCACGCGCTGGCTGTTGTCCTGAGCGAGAGGGGGTTGCAGGTAGCCACGGAGGTCCCGGTGCGCGTACTGTTCCACGGACAGACCGTGGGCAACTTCTACGCCGACCTACTGGTGGAGGACAAGGTCATTGTGGAACTCAAGGTGGCCCGCGAACTCGCGCCAGAGCACCGGGCCCAACTCATCAACTACCTGAACGCCAGTGACCTGGAGGTCGGCCTGCTTGTCAACTTCGGCACACCGAAGGTAGACTGGAAGCGCTGCTGGAGTTCGCGTCCGGCTGTCCCTTCAGCCCAACCTGAGTCAACGCCTTAGCCTTCATCTTCTGCTATCCTTGCCATCCTTCCTATCCTGTTCAAGTCGTTCTTCCAGGAGGCGTGCCATGTGGTTCCTCATCCCGCTGCTGCTGATTGCCGCTGCTGCGAGCGCCGCGGAAGAGGTCGTCGGCGAGCGGCCCTATGAGATGGTCTGGGCCAACCGCAACCAGGACGACAACCCGCCGCTCGTGGATTTCGAGGACATGACCGGCTGGGCGGTCAGCACCGAGAGCATGGCCGCGACTCTCGAGCGCACCCGCGAACAGCAGATCTGGGGACAGTATGTCGCCAAGCTCACCTATCGCTCCACCGGCGATGGGGAGAAGCTCAGCTTCGGCCCCGCTGCCCCCATCAAGATCACTCAGCCCTTCGATGCCGTCAGTTGCTGGATCTACGGCAACAACTGGGGCTACTCGCCAAACCCCTCTACCCCCTCCGTGAGCATCGCGGTGCTGTTCCTGGATGCCCAGAACCGTGAGGTGCGGGTGCCGCTGACCTGGGTGAACTGGGAGGAGTGGTACCTGTGCCACAGGCGCCTGACGCCCGAACAGATCGAGATGGTCAAGGGCGGCGCGAGCTTCGTGCGCTTTGAGGTCACCGGCGGGCGCAACAAGCAGGACCGGGTGCTGTACTTCGATAGCCTCGCCGTCTTCACCGAGAAGTTCGCCCCGCTCAAGTTCGACCCGAGGCCCGAGCGTGGCATCCCGATGTTCCCCGGCCAGACGGTGGGCACCAACACCGGCCCGGGCAAGCTGCCCTTCCCGACGCGGCTGCAGACGATCCTCCCGGACAACGTGACCAAGGACTTCAAGACCTCCGTGGTCCAGAAGGGCGACAGCTTCGTCTTCACCTACGCCGGCAGCGACGGGAAGCTGACGTACACACTGGACGGCAAAGCGGGGACCCTGAGCGGCGTCACGGCGTCCTGGAACGGCGGCGCACCGATTCAGCCATGTGTGGGAGGCGGGGTGGCGCTGTCCGTGGATGGCAAGACCGTGGCGCCCGAGAAGGTGGAACGCCTCGGGCCGCCGGTGCTCAAGAACGGCGAGGTGACCATCCGCACCCGCGTCACCGCCGGGGCGGTGTCGGCGGAGGTCACGCACGTCTATCGCCTGTGGAACAAGTCGCTCGTCATTGACACCATCGCCCCCGGCGGGAACGTCGCCGAGGTGCAGTACGGCCACGCCGAGGGCCCCGGTCTGACCAACCCGCGCCTGGTGACTAACCCCTTCTACCACTACGATCCGGCGCGTCCGGCCGTGGTCGTGATCGGCCCGGAGACCAAGCCGCTCTTCCTGACCGGCAACACCGACTGGTACCTCTCCAACGCCTCGGTCCCGTTCGCGGTCAACGAGATCAAGGAGGGCAAGGTCAGCTACCAGGGCGGCACGCGCTACATCGCCAAGACCGATGGGAAGCGCAATGACGCCTACGAGCGGTTCTTCGTGACGCTGTCGCCGCGGTATGAGGAGATGCTGCCGACGCCCGCCAACCCGGTCTCGCCCTGGAAGCAGGCCGCGGGCACGCACGTGTGGCGGGCGCACGGGGCCGGCAACCGCCAGAGCGATGCGGCGTACTGGACCAACGTGTGGCGCTACGGGATGCGCGAGTGCCTCATTACCGATCACGAGACGGGCTGGCGCGATGGCGGCGAGAGCTTCACCTTCCGCACCCGGACCGCCCCGAAGAAGGGCGGCGACGAGGGCCAGCGCGAGTACGCCGAGATCATGCAGAAGAAGCTGGGCTTCGTGTACGGCCCGTACAACAACTACACGGACTTCGCGCCGGTCAACGAGTTCTGGAGCACCGACCTCATCAGCCGCACGCCGGACAACCAGCTCCAGGGCGCGTGGATGCGCTGCTATGCGCCCAAGCCGGCGCGGGCGGTGGAGTACTGCGCGAAGCTGGCGCCCATCATTCAGTCCAAGTTCCACTTCAGCACGGCCTACTGCGATGTCCACACCGCTGTCTCGCCGTGGGGCCGCACGGACTATGACTACCGCGTGCCCGGCGCCGGCACCTTCGCCGCCACCTTCTACAGCTATGGCGAGATCATGCTGCACCAGAAGAAGGCCTGGAACGGCCCGGTGTACTCCGAGGGCAACCACCACTTCTGGTACAGCGGGCTGACCGACGGCAACTATGCCCAGGACCGCGGCTATGACATCCCCGACATGCCCTGGCTGGTGGACCTGGACCTGCGCAAGATGCACGACCTGTGCTGCAACTTCGGCATGGGCGCCGAGAGCATGTTCTACGGCCGCGATGAGCCCGGCGGCACCACGGCCGAGGAGAAGGACGCCTACACCGACCGCTTCCTGGCGGCCACCGTCGCCTTCGGCCATCCCGGCTTCCTGGCCGCGGCCGGGGGCTTTGACAAGACCCTCCGCAGCTACTACATGCTCCAGCAACTACACTCCGACTACACACAGGTGTCGGCCAGGAGCATCCGCTACCTGGATGCACAGGGGAAGCTGCTGGACACCTCGGCCGCCGTCGCCACAGGCGCCTACAAGCGCAGCCAGATCGTGACGGAGTACGCCAACGGCACCGTGACCGTCGTCAACGGCAGCCGCACCGAACGGATGAAGCTGCCGGAGATGCAACTGGACCTGCCGCCCAACGGCTACGCCGGCTGGACGAAGGACAAGAAGATCACCGTGTACAGCGGCGACAGCGGCGCGGGCACGCCGCGGTATGACCGCAGCGTATCGCCGGCGTACCTCTACATGGACGGGCGCGGGCACTTCACGCGCCAGGCGCAGGCGGGCTCGGACGGCATCGGCATCTGCCGGATTGTGGCCCCCGGCCAGTGGGAGATCATCCCCTACAAGGGCGCCGACTGTGGCTTTGCCATCGCGGCGGTGAAGGCCGTGGCGCTGGACAAGGAAGGCAAGGAGATCTGCCCCGCGCAGTTGCGCGTCTCGCGCGGTCTGACGTATGTCGCCCCGGTGGAGGGGGCATTCAGCTACATGCTGACGGGCAACGGCGGCCTACCCCCTACCCCCTCCCTGCAGTGCGCGCGGGATGAGGTCATCCCCGGGGAGACCGTGATCGTCCGGGGCAAGCAGGAGCACCAAGTCAAGGTGCCGGCGGAGGCCCGGGTCGGCCAGCGGATCTGGCAGCAGTTCGAGGGCGCCTGGATTGACTTCACTGTCGCGCCGCTGACGACGGCGACGGTGCAACTGCAGGGCAACACCCTCCAGCTCAGCCTGGCCAGCAACATCGCCGACCGGCGCGACTTCGCGGTCAGCCTGCTCGGCCAGCAGAAGACAGTGGCGCTCGCGCCCCGCGTGCGCCAGACGGTTAGCTTCGACCTCGGTGAGCCGCAGCAGGAGGACTCGTTCACCCTCACGGTGGACGTCCGGGCCGGGGAGCTGAGCCAGAAGATCGAGCGCGGCCTGCGGGTGATCCGCGGCCCGCAGGTGCTTGCCGAGCTACCCAAGGACTATGTCGTCGGCATGGCGGTGCGCGGGCAGGCCGAGACCACCGATTTCGGCGAGACGCGCGGCCATGTCATCGAGCGGGCGACCATGTGCAACAATGTGAGCAAGCCCGGGTTCTTCATGCACCCGCCGTGGACCGGCGCCGTGGGCTACTCGTTCCTGCGCTATGCGCCCCTGACCGTGCCGCAGCAGCCGGCGGCGCTCCGGGCGATGGCTGGCAAGGCCGATGGCAGCTACCTGGGCGACGGCATCCTGTACAAGGTGGTCGTGACGGACGCGGCCGGCAAGGACACCGTGGTGGGCGAGCAGACGGTCCTGGAACACGAGTGGCTACCCATCGAGGGCGACCTGTCGCCCTGGGCGGGCCAGAAGGTCAGCCTCAAGCTGATCTCCGACGTGGGTCTCAAGGACGACTCCTCGGGCGATTGGGCCTGCTGGGCCGAGATGCGGATAGAGACGCTCAAGCCCGTGTTGAGCCGGCGTCTCGATGAGGATGCGGAGTACTCTCGCCGCGATCCGGCGCCGTCTCCGGCCAAGGGCCTGACGGTGGAGCAACTCCGGCGGGCGGTCAAGGGGCGGCTGGTGTATGACGGCTGCGGCCTGTCGGGCACCGGCGCCCAGTACGGCAGCTTCGCCGTCGTCAACGGCGTGAACCTGGGCAACATGGCGCCTGCCGGCGGCAACGAGACGGAGAGCAAGTGGTCCGAGCAAGTCAGCGTGCCGCTCACCGCCGAGGCCATCGGCAAGCTCGACCGACGCAACGTGTTCGTGCTGCTGAACCCCGGCCAAGACTACTTCAAGGTGCGGCGGTTCTGGCTGGAAGTGGAGTTGCCCGATGGACGGAAGGCCTCCACGGACATCGCAGCGGCGGTCTTCACCCAACCGCCCGGCTGGCAGTATGCCGAAGGCATCTGCATGCCCTTCGGCCGGAACATCGAGGTGGAGTTGTGGTTTGGGCTGTAGGGAGCGGGAGCGACCTTGACGGCTATCCAGGTCGTTATGTACAATCTGTACATCTTGTACAGAAAGAGACGACGAGATGACCAGTCTGAGCGTGTCCAAGCTCCGTGCTGACCTGGCGGATGCCATCAACCGCGTGGCGTACCGCAAGGAGCGGGTGGTGATTGAGCGGCAGGGGAAGAGGCTGGTGGCGCTGGTGCCGGTGGAGGACCTGGAGAGGCTGGAGGAGATGGAGGACCAGATGCTCGTGGCGGCGGCAGACGCGGCCCTGCAGGAGGGTGGCGAGCGTGTCCCCTGGGAGCAGGTGAAGCAGGAAGCGGGGCTGCCGTAGCGTGTACGAGCTGGAGTTCTCGCAGCGCGCTCGGCGCAGCTTCCTGCGCCTGCCCGGGCAGATGCAGGCCCGTGTTCAGAAGGAGTTGGAGCGGCTGCAGACCGACCCGTACCATCGGGGGACCAAGGCCCTCCAGGGGGGCCTGGCCCCGTACCGCCGGGCCCGCGTCGGCGACTACCGCATCGTGTACGAAGTCGAGGACGACCGCGTGGTTGTCTTCGTGGTAGAGGTCGTCCACCGTAGTGGCGCATACCGGGAGTGACGCACCTGTTGCTCTCGACGCAGGAGGTCGGCAGCCATGCGCAGCGCTCGTTGGGCCGTTCTACTCGTCTTCGTCTGCACCGGTCTGGCCGGCGCTGACAGCGTCAAGACCTACAAGGGCGCCTGGTTCGACATCAAGTACCCGGCGAGCTTCAAGGTCAAGCCGCAGCAGAAGAGCGCCAGCGCCCAGGGCTACGACGCCGTCAGCTTCCTGTCGCCCGATGGCCTGGTGGAGTTCTACGTCTACTCGCCGCAGTGGTCCGGCGAGCCGCAGTGGATCCAGCGCCGGCCAGGGGAGACGCAGACCGGCTACAGCCAGGAGCGCGCGGGGGACAAGGTCATCACCTACGTCACCCGCAAGGGCCCGGGCTACACACGGTCCTACGCCGATATCCGCCAACTGCAGCTCAACACGCGGTGGGTGTTCGGCTACCGCTACAAGAACCAGGCAGCACACAAGCAGTACCGGCCGCAGTACATGAAGTTCAAGCAGTCGCTGAAGCAGTACGCGGACTGAGGCGACTACAGGCGCCGCTCGCGCCACAGGCGCACGACGGCCTCGAGGAAGCGCTCCTGGTCGGGGAAGTCGGCCGGGGGAACGTGGGGCATCTTCGCCAGCAGCGCCTCGCCGATCTGCCGCACGAGCTGCCGACGCAGCGGCGGCTGCAACTCGTGGCGCCGCTCGACGACCCGCTCGGCGGCGGCCACGTCGGCGGCGGTGAGCAAGTGCAGGCTGCCACGCAGCCGCGCCTCCACCTGGGGCGGGAGCGGCTGGGGCGCGGTCTCATCGGCCAGCGGCGCCGTCTGCTCGGGCAGAGCGTACAGGCGCTCCTTGACGACGATCGTGCCGGCCACCATGTCGCCCAGGCGCTGGGCACGACTGCTGGCGAACACGGAGACGAGGCCCACGCTGTAGAAGAAGGGCATCATGTCCACGGCGCGGATGACGTTGCGCAGGGCGGACTGCAGGAACGTGATGGGGCGGCCGTCCACGCCGATGACGCGCAGGCCGGCGATGCGCTTGCCGGGGCTCTGGCCGCCGGTTAGCATCTCGGCGGTGACATAGTAGACGGTGAAAGCCAGGAAGCCCATGCTGGCGACGATGATGGCGCCGACCACGCCCAGCATGTCCTGGAGCTTCAGGACCAGGCCGAGCCAGATCAGGCCCCACACGACGAGCACGGTAAGGGTGCCCTGGAGCAGGAAGTCGAAGATGCCGGCCAGGGCCCGTGAGCCGATGCCCGCCAGTTCGTACTGCACCTCGATGTGCTCGGGCGTCTCGATGGTGACCTGGTCGTCGCTCATGTTGCTCTGTTGACGAGGGCGTGGGAGCGGTCACCGACCGCGACAGGGTCGGGTCGCGGTCGGTGACCGCTCCCACGCTCGCCCCATAGGTTAGCGTGATCGGGACGCCATGAATGCTCATGCCGGCCGTGACAGGAAGCAGGCCAACTGGGATCGGCTGACCGAGCTGTTGCACCGGGCCGAGGTCCAGGGCTTGCGCACGTTCTCGACCGACGAGCTGCGGGAGTTCAGCCGCCTGTACCGCTCGGCTTCCAGCGATCTGTCGCTGGCCCGGGCGCGCGAGCGACACGACCTGGCCCGCTACCTCAACCAGCTCGTGGCCCGCACGCACGCGCAGATCTACTCCCGGCCCCCCCGCCGCCGCCCCGAGGTGCTGTCCTTCTTCGTGCACACCGTTCCCAGGACCTTCCGCGCCTGCTTTCCCTTCTGGCTGGCGTCGCTCGCGATCCTCGTGGTCGGCGGCGCCATCGGCTACGTGGCGACCAGTACCAACCCCGCCTGGGCGGAGGTGTTCGTCGGCCCGGGCATGAGGCAGGCGCTGGAGGGGTTCGTCAAGCAGCAGACGCCGCCAGGGGAGTACTTCGCGCCCACGGCCGGCGTCTTCGGCGGGGGCGGCTTCTCGACGTTCCTGATGACCAACAACATCCAGGTCGCGCTGATGTGCTTCGCCTTCGGCATCTCGGCGGGCGTGGGGACCTGCTACGTGTTGTGGCGCAACGCCCTGATGCTCGGGGCAGCGCTGGGCCTGGGGGCCTTTCACAGCAAGCTGCTGCTGATGGCGGCGGTCGTGGCGCCGCACGGGGTGGTGGAGATCTCGGCGGTGGTCGTGGCGGGGGGCGCGGGCTTGCGGCTGGGCTGGGCGCTCATCAGCCCGGGCGACCTGCTGCGGCGCGACGCCCTGCGGGTGGCGGGCAAGCAGGCGGGGCAGTTGGCGCTGGGCACCATCCCCATGTTCGTCTTCGCGGGCCTGGTCGAGGGCCTCGTCAGCCCGATCCATACCGGCCCGCTGGCCTCCATCCCCTTCCGCCTGTGGTTCGGCGCGCTGTCGGGGGTGGTGATGTATGCCTGGCTCTTCTCCGGCTTCCTGCACCGGCGGGCGGAGGAGTAGCACCGCGCCCCGCCGACTCGCGGGCCAGGGGTGCCACTGCCAGCCCCGCTGGCAGTGGCTGCGGGGCAGATGCACGGTCAGGGAAGCCTGGCCGTGGCACCCGCAGCAGACTACTGAACCGCCGGGGCCGTGATGGGTGGCTCCTCTTCCTCGTCGCCGCCCTCGGAGGCCGAGGTGATCTCGGCCGGACGCTGCCAGATCTCCCCCATCTCACCCAGCCGCCGCTCGGTCTCGTCGGGTGAGGACAGGTCAAACGTCTCCCCGAACTCCGGCACCAGCGTGGGCGCGCCCAGCTCTCGGTGAGCGAGGGCCGCAAAGTCCAGGGCCGCGTCCTCCTCCCCGTGCTCCACGAACACAGCCTTCGGGCCGGAAGCGCCGCCGGGGCCCTTGATGGGCGCCAGCCACTGCAGTAGCCCGTCCACATCGGCGTGAGCCGAGAACGCCGACAGCGAGCGGATGCGCGTCCGCACCCGCACCTTCTCCCCAAACAGCTTCACCTGCGGGTTGCCGTCCAGCAGGTAGCGCCCCAGCGTCCCCGCCGCCTGGTAGCCCACGAACAGCAGGATGTCCTTGCCATGGTCCAGGTGGTTCTGGAGGTGGTGCCGGATGCGGCCGCCGGTACACATGCCGCTGGAGGCGATGACCATCAGCGGCCCGGCCATCCGGTTGATGGCCTTGCTCTCCTGCACCGTGCGGGTGAGCTTGAGGCCGGGGAAGCTCATCGGGTCATCGCCGCGCGCCAGGAGCGCCCGCGTCTCGTCATCGAAGCACTCGGCATGGCGCTCGGAGATCTCCGTGGCGCTGATGGCCAGGGGGCTGTCCACGAACACCGGCATGCGTGGAGCCAGGTTGTGCTCGATGATGCCGTTGAGCGTGTAGAGCAGCTCCTGCACGCGCCCGACCGCGAACGCCGGGATGATGACATGGCTCCTGTTGCGAGCGACGTACTTGAGGATGTCCTGCAGCACGCTCTGCTGGACGTGCTTGGCTTCGTGGCGGCGGTTGCCGTAGGTGGACTCCATGACGACGAAGTCGGCCTCGTCATACACCGAGGGATCGCGCAGCAGCGGCCGGTCGGCCTGGCCGATGTCGCCCGAGAACAGCAGCTTCGTCGTCCTCCCGTTCTCCGCCACCCATACCTCGATGCCCGCTGCGCCCAGGATGTGCCCGGCATCGCGCCAGCGGGCCTTGATCCCCGGCGCCAGCTCCACGGTCTGCTCGTACTGGACCGGCCGGAAGAGCTTGAGGGCCCGCTCGACATCCTCCATCCCGTACAGCGGCGCGGGCGGCGGGCCGATGCGGCCCTGCGCCAGCCAGCGCCGATGATCGTGCTTCCAGTCTTCCTCCTGGATGTGGGCGCTGTCCGGCAGCATCACCTGGCACAGGTCGGCGGTGGCGGAGGTGGTGTAGACCGGCCCTTTGAAGCCCAGGCGGGTGATCAGGGGCAGGTTGCCGGAGTGGTCAATGTGGGCGTGGGTGAGCAGCAGCATGTCCACCTGCGAGTAGTCCAGGTGGAAGTCGGGCCGGCCCTGCTGGCGGAAATGCTCGGGCCCCTGATGCATGCCGGCATCAATGAGGATGCGCTTGCCGGCGGTCTCCAGCAGCATTTGGGAGCCGGTGACGGTGCGGGCAGCGCCGAGGAAAGTCAGTTTCATGGGGAAGTCCTATCGTGTCATCTGCCGGAGCGAGGTCGGCGTCTCAGCCGTCCGCCACCCGCAACTGGTAGGCTACGCCGCGGCGTACGCGCTCGAAATGCCGCTGGATCGCGGCCCCGATTAGCTCCTGCGGGTCGTGGCTGTAGATCACCTCAGCGTCCGTGTGCTTCTCGATCATGGCCACGATCTCGCCGATGTGCTCGGCGACGCCGCCGGTGCCCTGCAGCACGGCGATGAGCTTGCCCTCGTCATAGGCGATCGAGAACTCGCCGAGCGTGCCGGAGCGCCCGCCGACGATGCAGACGATGTCGCAGGTGCGGATGGCCTCGATCTCGCGGCCCATCAGCCCCGAGCCGGTGAAGATCAGTGCATCGTACTCCTCGTACGGGGAGTGGTAGTGGTCAATGTGCTCCTGCAGGGCCAGTGCAGGCGAGATGCCCAGGGCCAGGGCGTCGTACTCCTTGGCCCCGAGCACCGCCTCATGCGGCAGGCCGGGGCACGCGCCGGTGATGATGATGCAGTTGTGCTGGGCGATCTGCCGGCCCAACTCGCGGCATAGAGTGCGTGCCTGGTCGCTGATCCGCCCCCCCGCTGACCCCATGACGCCGACTTTGGTCTTCATGTTGCATGCCTCCTCCGCGCAGCGTGGGAGCGGTCACCGACCGCGATCTGCCGCCCGGTCGCGGTCGGTGACCGCTCCCACAACTGCCCCCGCCAAGCCGTTCACAGCCCCAGCAGCTGCTCCGCATTCAGGTGCGATATCTTCTCGTACGCTTCCTGGGTGATCTTGCCCTCGCTCAGGGCCCGGTCCATCGTTCCCACCTGCTCGACGCGCTGGGGGCACTGGCAGATGTCGGTGCCGAACAGCACCCGGTCCTGGAACTCCTGCATGAAGCTGCAGCCGAAGTCGAAGTCGCGGGTGAGGGCGTTGTTGCCGCTGCCGGCGGAGATGTCGCACCACAGGTTGTCATAGGTGCGCAGCAGGCGCGGCAGGGCGCCGCCGGGGGTCACCGGGCCGGTCGGGTAGCCCATCCAGTTCTGCTCGTCGGCGTCCCCGCTGATCGCCGACCAGAAGGCCATCGAGTGGCCGATGAACTGCAGCTTGGGGAAGAGCTGCAGGACCTTCTCCAGCTTGGGCAGGCCCAACTGGTCCACCAGGCCGTACATGCCGCGGTTGGCGCTGGCGACATGGAACAGGAGCGGCAGGCCGACCTGCTCGACCTGCCCCAGGAAGTTCAGGCTGCGCTCGTCATCCCACCAGACATTGGAGACATACTCACCCACGCCCTTGCAGCCCAACGCCTGGTAGTGTTCCAGCGCCTTGGTGTAGTTCGTCTTGGGGTTGTTGTACCAGTACCGCACATCGAAGTTACAGAAGGGGATGATGCGGTCGGGGTACTGGTTGTAGATGTCCAGGGCGTTCTCGTTGGTCTGCAGGATCTCGCCGATCTCGTGATGCACCAGCGGCAGGATGACGCCCCGGGCGATGCCGAGGTCGTCCCACATCCCCAGCAGCTCCTCGGGGTTGGTCCAACGGCAGATGGCGCGCTGGCGCTCGTCGTACAGGCGGATGGTGTGGGTGTGGATGTCTATGAACATGGAACTCTCCTCTTCGTAGCGGCGCGGCTTGTCGCGCCTCACGGCTCGGCGCAGTGAACTGCGCCCACACGGTCGGGCGCCTGCAGACAGGCGCGCGAGATCGCGCCTCTACAGGTCAAACGCCCAGCAACTGCGCGGCGTTCCCGAAGGCGATCTTGTCGAAGGCCTGCTGCGAGATGTGCCCGCCCGCCAGTGCCTGGTTCAGTGTCGCGGTCTGCGGGACCTCCTGGCCGGGCCAGCACAGGTCGCTGCCCCAAAGCAGGCGGTCCTGGAACTCCTCCATGAATCCGTAGCCGAACTCCGGGTCGCGCGTGAGGGCGTTGTTGCCGCTGCCGGCGGAGATGTCGCCCCAGAGGTTGTCGTACCGCCGCAGCAGCTCGACCAGCCGCCCGCCGGGCGTCACCGGGCCGGGCGGGTAGCCCAGGTAGTTCTCCTCGGTGCAGTCGCCACTGATGGCTGACCAGATGGCCATCGAGTGGCCGACAAACTGCAGCTTCGGGAAGCGCTGCAGCACGATCTCCAGCCTGGACAGGCGGAAGTCGTCCACGACGCCGTACGTGCCCGTCTCCCGGCCGACGTGGAACAGCAGCGGCAGGCCGGCGCGCTCGATGTGGCCCAGCAGGTTCAGCATCCGTGGGTCGTCCCACCACAGGCTCGCGGCCATCTCGCCCACACCCTTGCAGCCCATCTGCTGGTAGTGCTCCAGCAGCGGCGTGAAGTCGGCGGTGGGGGTGTTGTGGCCGTAGCGCGGGTCGAGGTTGCAGAAGGGGATGAACTTGCCGGGGAAGTCGCGGCAGATGTCCAGGATGTCCTCATTGCTCTGCAACGGCAGCCCCGACTCGTGATGCACCAGCGGCTGCAGCACGGCCCGGTCAATCTCCCACTGCGGCCACTGGGCGATCAGCTCGTCGGGCGGAAGGAGCTTGGTCAGCGCACGGTGGCGCGGATCGGAGAAGCGAATGGTGTGGCCGTGGATGTCCAGAAACATGGTTCTCTCTCCTTGGCGTCTAGCGGACACAGTATATGTAGCGGTCTCTGCCCAGCAACAATACCGATGCCTGCCCACGGCCCTCGAGGTCGGCAATGGCGGGCGGGCCAACCGGGCCGGGCAAGTCGAGCGGCCACAGAACCGCGCCGCTCGCGCCGCCTGCCACCGTGCCGAGGCACAGCAGCGTCGAGCCGATCGTGAAGAGCGCCTCGTCGCGGCCGTCGGAGTTAAGGTCGCCGCTGGCGGACCCGGCCGGTATGCCGGCCATCGGCGCGGGCAGGCGCCACTCCACCTTGCCGCTGGCTGTGTCGTAGCAGCGGACCCCGTCTGCGTAGCCGTACCCCATGGCCTCCAGCTTGCCGTCACCGTCGAAGTCTCCGATGGCCTGAAGAGACTGAGGGCCGGCCTCGCAGGCATCCCACCAGACGAGACTGCCATCGGCCCGCACCAGCCCGGTCATCGCCCTGTTCTCGGTGGCGAAGAACAGGGACGAGCGTCCCGTCCCCTCGAAGTCGCCGGCAAGAGGCAGGCCGTTGTACACCGGCTTGGCGGGCACCCCCTCCCACGTCGCATCCTGCGCGACGAGGTCCTGGCCGGTCGTGCCCTTGAGGATGTAGACGAGGCTCGGGTAGAAGGAGGCCACGTCGTCGAGGCCGTCGCCATCGAGATCGGCCAGGGCGAAGGGCGTGCCGCCCACGCCACGCTCACTGACCTGGCTGTCCCGGTGCCACAGCTCGTGCCCGTCCAGGCCTGACAGTCCATACGTCTCCTCGCTGCCATGGAAGGACCGGCGCACCGTGACCACAACGTCGAGCGTGCGGGGATCGCTCAGGTGGGCCACTTGCCACAGGATCATGCCGCCCGTGTCGCGGACGGGCGCGCTGCCTGGGATGCTGGGGAAGTCATGGTGCCAGACCTCCTGCAGGTCCAGCGAAGCCACCATGAGCCGGGCGCCGCCGCCGGGCGAGGCGGTCGCGTAGATGACTTGACGCTGGCCGTCGCCGCGCAGATCGGCCAGCACCGGCCCCCTGTCCTCGGCGAGCCAGCCGGTGCTCTGTCCGCGACCGTCGGTGCGCCAGCGCTCGACGGCGGGCTCCCCTCCCTCCGGCGGGTACACGGCCACCAGCTCCTCGTCCTGTCCCTGCACCACAATGGTGGGGCGGGCCTCACCCGCGGGCCGGGTCACGACGGGAGTGCCCTTGGCGCCCCATTCACACTGGGCGTTCACGGCTCTGCCCTGTCCGCTGCTGATCGCGATCGGCGCGGTCTGGTTGGGCCTAGTTGTGCCGACGGCCAGCAGCGCGCCGTCGGGGCTGAGCGCCAGCGCCTCCACGCGTGGGCCAGAGACGCGGGTTCCGAAGACGAAGCCGCCCTGACGCCACCGGCCCACCAGCAACTGCGCCTGCCCGGGGTCCCCCCCGGCGGCTTGCCGGACGGCTACCCACGCCCCGCCGGGCGCAGGACGGCAGAGGGCGTCACGATATGGCTCGATGGCCGCACTGTTGGCGTTGGGAGGCAGTGGCGGCTCCCACGTGACCCAGGCGGAGTCCGTCGCTTCCCACAGGGCGATGGGCTGGCCGCCGCGCAGGCTGCGCACCCGGATGGTGCCATAGGGCGGCGGACTGGCCCCGGTAGTGACAGAGGTCAGCAGCTCCGACACGCCGTCGCCATCCAGATCGAAGAGGCCGTCGAGGCACTCGCCCGGCAAGTCGGCCTTCGCGACGCCGGAGGTCGGTTCGTGGATCGTGACATGCCAGCGCTGATCTCCCGAGCCGTTGTACACGCTCAGGACAATCTCCGGCTTGCGGTCGCCGTCCACATCGGCCACCGGGTGGGGGTAGGCGCGAAGCACCTTCCGGGGATGGGAGATGTCCGGCTCGATGTTCCACTGCCACAGCAGCTTGAGCTGGCCGCTGCGGAAGCCCAACACATCCACGTGCTTGCAGAAGTCAGCCTGCACCAGGAGTTCCGGGCTGCCGTACCCATCCAGGTTCCAGACTCCGAGGTAGCCATAGCTGCGCTGCTTGGTGAACGTGCAGCGGTGCTTGATGGCGCCGGTGGCGGCATTGAGGATGACCAGGTCATACCACGGCAGGAAGGCGATTTCGAGCTTGCCGTCGCCGTCGAGGTCGCCGACGACCGGCGCGGCCTCGAAGAGCATGTTGATCGGCTCGGTCTCCCAGAGCTTGGCCCAGGCGCCGTCCTGCCAGCCGAAGCAGCGAGCCATGCAGGGCTGCCACTGGTTGCCGATGGTGGGCTTACTGAAGCCGCTCTCGAACTCGATCTTCTCCAGACCAGGGACGTCCGGATGGGTGTCGGCGTAGGTCACATGCATGGTGCGCCTGATCTGCTGACGCTTGCCGCCGATCTCGCCCTCGGGCCAGGCCAGGCCCCAGCGCGGGTCGCTGGTGTCGAGGATCGCCGTCGGGACCTTAGGGTCAGGTATCTGTAGCGTGCTGTCCCCCGTCCCCGGCTCGACCACGAAGTGCGTCTTGAGCGCCCCGGTGTACTGCTTCCAGATCACCTGTGGCGCCGTGATGGTGCCCTTCAGGCGCGAACGTGCCTGAAGGGTTGGGCCGCCCCGGTAGCACGGCCATTCGCCGGCGGTGGGGAAGGCCTCCTGACCGAAGGCGGCACCGACGACCAAGAGCAGCAGGGGAAGCGTGGCAATACGCGCTCGTCTGAGGAGCACGCTCATGGCATCGTCCCCTTTCTTACGGGAAGCTAGCGTCCCACGGGTCCGAGATCGAGCACGTGCACTTCCAGCGGCTTGAAGGCGAGCTTGAGCTGCCGGCCTGAGGCCGGCGTGGTGCGGTTTTCGAACATCACTGTGACTTGTGCCGGGAGCGTGTGCGTCGTCGCGAAGGTGATCTCACACGGCTCCTGCCCGGCGTTGACGGCGATGAGGTACTCATGGCCGCGATAGCGCTTCACCTTCGTGTGCAGCGGCGCCGCGGCCGGCGTGAAGCGCGCGGGGCCGAGGTCGTCGGGGGCCATCAGCACCGGTGACAGCTCCTTCACCTCGGCCGCGATCTGCTTCATCCACCCCCACATTTCCTGGTACTGCGGCAGCATCCGCAGGTTGTAGTAGCACCAGTAAACGAGGCCCTTGGCCCCGTGCGCCAGCGCCAGGTACGTCATGCAGCGGCCCTCCTCATACGTCGGGGCGCGGCCGGTGCGTAGCTCCTCCGCGGTGGGGATGCGCGCGCGGTTCGAGCCGGGCGGGTGGTGCTGGTACCAAGCGAAGGCCTGCGGCACCAGCCACGTCGGCATGTGATCCTGCGTGGCCTCGTTGGCCGTCTCCATCCAGTCGCTGACCCGCGTCACGGGCAGCGTGGGGATCGGGTACGGGTCCACGCCCATGACATCGGTCGTGCCCGTGAAGTACTTCACCTCCGCCATGTTGCACAGCACGATGTAGGCCGGATGATTCGGGTCGGCCTCGCGCACCTGCCGGTAGTAGCCGGTCAGCTCGGGGACCATCGCCTTGGGCAGCTCGTCGTTGAGGTACCACGCCAGCAGCGCCGGGTGGTCGCGGTAGGCCTCAATCACGGCGTCGGCGATGGCGGCATTGCCGCTGACGCCCTCCCACGTCTTGCCCTCGTAGTACTTGGCGGCGGGGTACAGGTCATTGAGGCAGTAGATCAGCTTCAGGCCGCGCTGCTGCATCTCATCGAGGTAGGCCAGCATGTCGGCGCGGGACTTGCGGTTCGTGCCGTAGTCCAGCAGGCAGTTGAAGGGGCTGTCGGCGATCTCGCGCATCTGCGCCGCCTGCCCGTTGCCGTACAGGCCCAGGGGGAAGAACGGCTTGCCGTCCACGACGGTGTTGTTGTGCTCGTCTATGTAGACCCGGAGGCTCCTGGCCTCATCCGCGCTCAGCTTGCGCAGCGTCTGGCGGAGCACGACCGGCTCGGGACCGCCAGTGACGGTGGCCGTCAGCGTCACGCGCCCGGCCGGGAGATCGTGTGTGCTCACCGTGAGCACGCTCTCCGCCTGGCGGAGGGTCGCGTCGGCCGACACCTGCTTGCCCCCGCCCCGACCCGTCAGCGCCAGCTTCAGCGCCGAGGGCTTCACGGCGTATTCCTCGGGCTGCAGCTTCACCGCCACCCGCACCCCGTCCATCTGCGGGAAGATGATCTGCCGGTAGTTAGGATAGGCCAGCGACACTGTCGCCAGTGGCGGCTTCTCCCCCGGCTCCACCCTCAGGTTCGCGATAGTCACGGTATACGCGGCGGCGGGGCGAGTGGTGAAGAACACGATCTCCTGCACGTGCGTCAGCCCGAAGTCGCGCGGCAGGTCGGAGAGAGCCACGGCGATGTGGTTGGTCTTGCCGGGCGCAATCGGGTAGTGCGTGGCCCAGCCGTTCCGGTTCGCCTCGGCCCGCAGCTCCAGCGCCACATCGGCCGCCTTCTCGCTGTCGGTGCGGACATCGAAGCTGATGAGGGCATGGTGCGACCAGTCGCTGAGGGAGTAGCCCTTGCCCTCCTCGTGCTTCAGATAGACCGCCGGCCACTCGTTCTGCCCCGGCACATACTTGGGGAAGGTGAACTGCATGGCGGGCTGGCCATCGAGGGTGGCGGCAGTGACCTTCAGCCCGGACCACAGCCCAAGGTTCGCCGGGTCCAGGAGCGACACCGCCGCCTGCGCACGCGGGAGCGCGACGGGTTGGGCTGAGGCGGCGCCGGCAACGGCGGCCAGCGCGAGCAAGACGATCGTGCGACGCATGGGGTGTTGGGTCCTTTCCAGTGTGCCCCGGGCAGCGGGGTGTCGCTACTCCGCCGACAGCCAGATATCGCCGTTGGAGTCCGTGCCGCCCGCAGAGGCGATGGTGGCGACCAGTTCGTACTTCGCCTGCGGGTCGCGCTGCGCCAGCGTGAGCGTGAAGACGTTGCCGCGACTGCCGCCGCCGGCCCAGCCGGCGTGCTGGTCCTGCGCCACGACCTGCCCGTTGGCCAGCAGCCGCACCTCGCGCATGTTCAGCCCGTGCGCACCCCGGGTGTACTCGAACTCAAGCCGGTACTTGCCGGCGGCCTTGACGAAGGGTGTGAGGTCGAAGCGGATCTCCTTCTCCTGCTCGGACATCTGGGACGGACCCCAACTGGCGACGCGCGTGAACTGCTTGAAGCCCAGGCCGAGGTCCTCGCCGGAGGGCAGCGTCTTGAGCGCGCCGGCCGCCACCTGCGCCTTCAGGTCATCGAGCTTCGCGGCCATGGCCCGGAGGCCCTCGGACTGCTTGCCGAGCGCGTCGAGGTCGCCCTTGTATGCTCCCATGTTGTCTATGGCGTACTGGAAGCCGGGCTTGAGCGCGTCCACACCGGCCTGCAGTGTCGTGAGGGCCGAGGCGGCCGACTGCAGCTTCTCGCCCGCCGTCCTGGCGTCACCGGCGGCGAGGGACTTGCCGGCCTCGCCATACTCCTGCGCCGCCCTGTCGAACAGCGTCAGCTTCGCCGCGACGAGGGCGTACATGTCGCACCCCAGCCGGGCGAACTCCAGCGTCTTCGGGTTGGTCTGGGCCAGCTTCGTCAGCGCCGTGAGCGCGTCGCCCCATTGCGTGCAGGCTGCGGACAGCGCCCTGGCCCGCTGCAGGTACGTCGGCTCGCGCTGCATGTAGCGGCGGCGGAAATCCTGCGGGGCGCACCACAGGAGCTTCTGCACCAGCGTCCCGTTGCGCCACATGGCTGCCTCGCCGGTGGTCGGGATGGGCGTGTAGAGGGCCCGGGCGATCAGGTCAGGTGCGGTGGCGTCGGCAGTGCCCAACCAGTCGGCGGCGAAGCGCCGGTCGTAGTCCACTTTGCTGGTCCGCCCCAGCGACCAGCCACACTCGGCGGCGTAGACCAGTCCGTACCAGCTGTTCTCGTACAGGCCGCCATACATGAGTTCCCAGGTAGTGCAGATCGCCCCACCGCAAGGCTTCTGTAGTGCGGGCATCCTGCCCGCGTCGTAGAACCCCTTGATCCCCCGGAAGGTCATCACGTAGTCGGGCCAGATGATCGAGTAGTCCACCACTGCCGGGCTGACGATGACGTCCTCGTAGCCAGCCTGCTGGTACTGCGCGATCTCGGGGTAGGCCGCCGGGCCATGGTAGATCCATTCGGTCGGGATGCAGTCCTTGGGCATGTCTTTGGCGTACTTGAGCGACAGGTACGAGATCTCGTCGCGCTCGGCCCGGTGGGAGGGCCAGAAGAGCATCTTGCGCCCGTACTTCTTGCAGATGTCGTTCAGCTTCTTCATGTGCTCGACATAGCACGGGCCCACACCCTTGGGCTTGCAGCGCGGGCAGAGGGCGAAGCCTCCCTCGAACTCATCGGCCCCGACGTGGAAGTACTTGCAGTGCGGGAAGGCCGCGGCCAGCTCGCCGAACACGTCATCGAGGAACTGCCAGGTCTTCGGCTCGCTGGTGCAATAGACCCACGTGGCGCCGTTCTCGCGCAGGTCCTTGAGTTCCTCGTGCTTCAGCGTCGCCGAGGCATGGCCGAGGGCCTCGTACTGTGGGATGAGCTGCAGGTGGTACTGGGTCGCATAGGCGTCGAGGGCCTGGGCTTTCGCCTGGTCGAAAGTGCCCTCGCGGCCGACAAAGGGGTACTTCTCGAAGATGAAGTCGCCCTCCATGTACAGCATGATGCAGTTCATCTTGTGCCGCGCGGACTCGCGCACCAGGCGCTTGCAGAAGTCGAGGTTGATGGTCTGCCCCCGGGCAATGTCATACTGCCACCCGCGCAGCGGGTACTCGGGCCAGTCCGCGATCTGTAGGGCGGGGACTGTCGTTCCCCCTCCCTTCAGGGAGGGGGCAGGGGGTAGGACGCCTTTGAGCAACTGCCGCAGCGTCTGCACCCCGTACAGCAGCCCCGCCTCGTCATCCCCCACGACCGCCACACCGGCCTTGCCGGCCTCCAGCGTGTAGCCCTGCGCATGGCCCGAAGGCTTCGCGGCGAAGCCGAGCTTGCGCAGGGCGGCTGCCGTGGCGCTATCGTCGGCGCGGCAGAGCCACACGCGCTCGCCCTGGCTCGCCTGCTTCAGCTCCGGCCGCCCCAGCTCCCTGACCCGGTCGTTCACTTCGGTGCGCAGGAAGCGTTCCTCCGGTGTCTTCGCCTCGGTAGCGAAGCCCGAGATCGTGACGTCGCCCTCGCGTAGTCCGCACTGCTGCGGCTGCGGGATGACGGCGACGCCGCGCGCGGCCATCTGCCGGGCCATCGCGATGCGCTGCTGCATCTCGGCCGTAAGCACCACCGCCTGCGCGGCGATGGGGCGGCCCGGCGCCTGCTTGTACAGCGTCCACCCGTCGCCGGTCACGACGCCGGTGACGTACAGGTCCACATAGCCCTGCTTGCCGTGCTCGGGCTTGAGGGCGGCGCTGAGGTCAACCGGGTCGCGGTTGGTGGCGTTCCAGGCGTCGCCGTTCTCGATGACCGGCCCCTGGTAGACGACCGGGCCGTCGGGCCTGTCGGTGCGGATGACAAGCTGGTACGAGGTCCCGCGCCCGGTGAAGGCGACGATGCTCGACAGGTTCACGCGATACGCCGCCACAGCCTCGGCGGGCACGGGGAAGCGCACTTGCACCAGCTTGCCGCTCTCCACCAGTCCCAGGTGCCCCTCACCCGAGGGCGTCGGCTCAAGCGCCGGCAGGGACCGGGCATAGGGTGCGTACTCGTCCCAGGGCGAGGCTAAGCAGGGGAGGACGAGGAGAAGAGCGAGGGCCAGTAGCAGCAAACGGGTCATGTGAGGCCTCCTGGTCAGAATAGGGGTCTGTCCCCGGAGTGGTCGCAGCAGACGACCCGCAGGGGGCTGACCCCGACAGTGCAACGCTGGGCTCAGCCCCCTGCAGACGGTCTGTCGCCGGTCTTCCGGGGACAGACCCCGTCCGTCGCGCAGAACTCCCGGTATGCCTCGAGCATAC